>CAZHHT010000180.1:0-5766 GCA_964532455.1 uncultured Anaerolineales bacterium | reverse complement strand
CCTGGCTCAAACAAGCTGGGCTCAAGGAAGCCTGGATCAGAGAGCACGCTCTTATTTTTCAGCGCTATCTTTGTTACCCTGGAAAGCAGTCTGATGGGAGCGGTGATCGCAGCCCTTCGTCAAAACAACTTGACCTTTGCCAACCTCATCTAGCCAGGGTTCTCTCTTTGATGACCGGGTTGAACTTGAAGCTGATCCTGCCTGTTGGTAGATTGGCAATCGACGCGTTTTTCCCTGCTTCAAAACCATTGGAAGAAATCGTCGGCCAACAGATGAAGTACTCCCAGGCTCTTGTTATCCCCCTACCCCACCCAAGCGGTTTATCTCGCTGGCATCAGAAAAAAGAACATCGAGCTTTGATCTATCAAGCGCTGGGGTTGATCAGAGACCTAAATCTAACATCTACCCCCTTGCCCCGTTGATGACTCAACATCGATGAATGAATAGCGGATGAGCCCAGCAGGAATCGAGCCTGTGACCTGGCGGATAACGGCTCAGTTTCTGTACGGATACACTTTTGTATTAAGTTTCTATACCTATGGCTTAAAAGTACTCTGCTATTTGGACTTTCCATCGAGAGGATTGGATTTTAGAGGGGAATAAGTGGAAAAATCATGTCTATTGTGTATATTCTATATACTGTTTTTCCCCCATTTGCACACGAAAACAAGATATGTAAATAAGGAAACTGCACGGAATTTGCTGTTGACAAGCCTATTGAAATATTGTATATTCACTATGTATATACCTATAATGGATATAGTTAACAGGTGGATTATGTCAAATACAAACTCGGATAAAGTAACAACACTACTGGATGCAGAGTTCCATATACTCCTCGTTCTTGGAGCAGGAGAACAGCATGGTTATGCTATCATGAAGACCATAAATGACCATCCTGATATCTCCTACTACCTGGGTCCAGCAACACTATACAGGACGATCAAACGATTGCTTGAGCGATCTCTTATCGAAGAGATCGGGGATCGACCTGACCCTGAGAATGATGACGAAAGGCGACGCTATTACAAGCTGTCAGCTACAGGTCAAAAGGTCATGGTCTCAGAGACAGAGAGATTGTCGAAACTAATTTCACTCGCCAGGGATTGGGGTCTGGAACTTCCTGTGATCGCATAAACGAAATTACCATGACAGAAATTCCCCTTTCCTGGAATAAGCGGGGTGACCTTCGGGCATTTCGTATTCTGCTCAAATTGTTTCCAGAAGATTTCCTGGAAGAATATGAATATTGCATGGTACAGATATTCAAGGATCAAATCAATGACGCTCCTACAAGGCGAGAGTTTATTGCCCTCTGGCTGAAGGTGATTTTTGACATCATTAAGAACGCAATTCAGGAAAGGGTCAACCTGTTTGCGATTGAAAACCATCCGGCACTCGCTGATGTGTTCTGGATCCTTGGTTTTTCTGTTTCACTTGTATTTCCATTCCATATCTGGGATTTGTATGTCCATCAGACGTTAGGACCATTAGAGAATACTCCAATTGGTAACTTCTTATGGCTGCCAATCATGCAATACGCAGTGATAGGTTTTCTGGTGGGGCTGTTTCAGTGGGTGTTTATTAGAAAGCATATTCGGATTAATTTGGCCTGGCCTTTTATCACATGTATTGCATGGTCTTTAGGTGGATTAATTGGTGGGGGATTGTCAAATATCTTGTTTGCAGATCTTCAAGAGCTTCAAATATCTGGGCATTTAATTACAGCGAGTCAGAGAAATCTACTGACATTTGGTCCGAATTATATATTCATCTTTTCAAGTGCATTTCTAATATCTATTTCACAGTTATTTTTCCTCCCGAAATCGCGTTTTAGATGGTTATGGCTATTAGTCAATATGATTGCTTGGCTAGTCCAGTATCAAATTATCATCTATCTCAATAGGACCTTTTATAGAATTGAACCTTATTACTATGATTTCCGGAATGGTTTGGGGGCGATCGCTGCCGGTTTGATAATGGGAATATTCTTGCGATTACTAATCGTGTATGTAGATCTAGAAAAAAAGTCTAAGCTGAGTTGAATAAAGGCTTGACTTATGAATATAAGACTTATAGTGAGGGAAAAGATGAGAGGAAAAAAAATTCTCACGTTTGTGTTCTTATTGGCGGCTTTTTTAGTTAGCTCTTGTGAATCTGAAATACCGCCTACGGTCATGGATTCTCCTGAGAAGCAGAACATTAAACCAACCAGCACCCCCGAGCCATTTGTGATTGGTGAATGTAATCCTGCAGCTGAAATGATTGAGATGAACAAGAGTTATAACAAAGGCGTGGGGTGCGGATATACAGATCTTAATTACTGGTGTGCCATGTATTGTCTTTGGGTTCCAGATGGCAGACAGCTGAGAATTGGCGTCACGGATTCATTTTCAGATTTAACATTATTAGTACAGAGGGAGCTGAATGATTTTCCGGATTTGAATTTCGAAGAAGGCTGGATCTCTGATGAAATTGGGAGATATCAGGATGAATTAGTAACGATCAAGAATCCTGGAGGAAGATACTATATTATGGTATGTCCCAAAACAGGAACGGATTGCATGTTTAGCAATAATGCAATCGTATTTACATCTGCAGCTCTTTTCACGCTGAATAGTGAATTCGTGGGATTCCCATATAAAACTGTGTCCAATGAAGCGGGTTCGCCACCGCTAGTAATCCCATCTTCTGAACATGCTGCTTATCTCACTGTACGAACAGGCCCCGGCAGGCAGTATCCTCCCACTGAATACCAGATCCCAATGGAATCGGGTGCTGGACTAGTTGGAAGAACAGCCGACGGTAACTGGCTTTTGGTTGAGTTTGGTTCTACTCAAGGATGGGTCCCTGCCTCAGAAGTCACCGTATCAGGCTCATATTCACTTGTTCCGATTATTGAAGGTACACCAGCACCTACCAGTACGCCAGAACCCTGCCTAAGGCGTATTGCCCAATCAATCATTGAGGATAAGGGTTTTGAAGAACTAAGAACAGAGCTTATAGGTTTTGTGGAAAGAGCTGATGAATCGCCGGCAGAAGACCTTGGACCGATTATCAATCAATTGGAGGATTTGTTAGATGAGATTAAAGAATATGCTTTTCCTCCTCCTTCTTCTTCCTGTACCCAAAGAGTTCACGCGGCTCTAGTTAATTATGCGTATGAAAAAGGGAAATGCTACTCAATTAAATATGCTGAGTATATCGATGAGGCAGACTACACAGATGACATTAAATTATTGTGTAATCGGGCAAAGACGTATGAAGAGGAATTTAAGTGGTTGATTCGGGAATTGGAAGAAGTGGTAGAGGAAGAATAATAGCTGACCAATTAATTTGGGGCTGTCATACATCGATTAGGTAAAAAGATATTTATGATTTCATGGAGGTATCATGTGGAAAGAACAATGAAAAATCATATCATGGCTCTTTTGGTTCTGATACTTATTTGTGGATGTGCACAATTAGAAAAGACATGATTTTGTATTTTATTACTCTTTCCTCCCTGAAATCACAAATCCCCATAATATGCATATACACAATAATTATACAAAATTTCTATTTGCTTATCAAAAATTTCCTTGTAACTTTCTTGTCTCCTCGTGTGCTATTCGTGTGCAATTGGGGTAAAAAGGATATACAGGATATACACGATATACAGTATTTCTCTCCTTATTCCCCTCTAAAACCCAATCCTCTCGATTGCACGTCCTAATAGCAGAGTACTTTTAAGCCATTGGTTGTAGGTTCGATTCCTACCATGCTCATTGAGAGAACTCCCTCATATTCTGAGGGATATTTTTGTTCCAATTTTCAAACCGGTGCTAACTCTGAGCTATGGGAATTCAATATCGCTTTATACCATCTGATACCGGCTCTAGATTGAAGATATTATTCCTTACCAGGAAATATCCATGATGTAATCAGGAACAAGTGCTTTGAACAACTCCCTTTTATCACCGAGTTTGATATTCAATACATAGAGCGTTTGGAGCATCAATTCTGGTGTATTTAACTCACCAGTGGGGACCATCTCGCCAGCAGTGACTGCCAGCGATTTCCCATCGGGTGACCAGGCGATACTATACGGATGAAGATTCGTCAGAATGGGTTCATGGAGGTTGCTCCCATCCAGGTTGATGGTGTAGATGGCGTTTTGATCCGGGCCGTATTCGCTGCTGGAAAGGAAGGCGACCTGGCTGTCGTCCGGTGACCAGGTAGGACTATGGATGAACCAACCGGTTTCGGTGAGCTGATAGGGGTTGGAGCCATCGACATCCTGGATGTGGATCTCGGCCGGGCTGTCAGCATCATAAGGGTCTGTGCGTACAGTATACGCGACTCGGGTACCATCGTGTGATAGGCGCACATTATCTCCTGAAAATTTCCACTCGTCCAGAGGGGTGATCTCTCCCGTGAGGACATTGACAGTTTGCCATTGCCCCTCATTATTCACCATCGCGATTCGATTTCCGTTAGGAAGCCAGATCGCTCGCCAGGCGTTAAAATATGAGTCTGATGTGAGCTGGCGGTCATTACTCCCGTCCTTGTCCACGATGTGCAGCTGCAGTGACCCTGAGCGATACGACAGATAGGCAATCTGGGATCGATCAGGAGACCAGGAGGGGGACATATTCTGGCCATCCCTCGTCACTTGGCGCGGATCTGATCCGTCCGGGCAGATGGCGAGGATGTTGGATCCTGCGCCACCCCTGGAGTGGAAGGAATAAGTAAAGATCATCTCCTCGCAAGCCGCCGGCCCAGGTTCGGTAGGGACAGAAGCCGCGAAATCAGCGGGTGCCGTTGGGTCAGGTGCTGTCTCCTCAGAAATCGTGGGATTAACTCCACAGGACGCTGCCAGCAGGGAGAGAGAGAAGAGAAAGATAAGAGGTAGATTTTTCCTTGTCATTATTTGCCTCATAAAGTGGTCCAATAATTAATTATCCAGGCCCCGCGAGTAATGTAATTTGACGGGCATGTTGATAGTGTCTACATTATAAGTGTTGACCTGCTTCTAAGAAAAACGTCGAATTTCATGTCTGGCGGTAATTCCGAGCAGCAGGTCGAAGTGGAAATTATCCCTTCACGCGAAAGCAGGACGGATCTTAGTAAACTCATATGAATCATTGAAGAAGATATTATTTTGTTATCTGAATACAATCACTTATATATAGATTATCATCACCGGGCCAATATCCAGAAGTTACAGTATTATAATAATACGTGCCGCTAGTTAATGTGAGAGATGCTGTGTCCTCGCAATAACTGGTGGTGTAATTGCAATAGTTTGATGCGGTTGCTGAGCTTTGTAAAAGTGAGGTGCACACGGAGTTTGAATATCTTTTTACTTGAACATCCGCTTTAAGCCATGCGACAGGATTAATGCAGGCTACGTAACCAGTTCCATATGCTTTACTTCCGTCATCACTCGGGTTCCTTGAAAAAGTCCCACAAAAGTTTCTTGTTACTCCGTCTATTGTAATAAATTCAGGAATACTGGGTTGAATAGTATAAGCAGATACAGTGAATACGATCAATAGAGCGACGGAAATTTGAATCAACTTCTTAATCATGATAACCTCCTAAGCTGAACAAGTATGGATAGGACTTGATATTTCAAGCAATATATGCTGCTGGGATTCCACTTCTCACTCATTATGCTCCTCTATATGTATAAACAGTCATAAAATTTTTGTTTTCGAGATCAGTATTGCATATTCCGGCGAAAGAATCCACTGATTCCGAAAATAGTCGTCCACTCCGAAG
>CAZHHT010000179.1:0-5894 GCA_964532455.1 uncultured Anaerolineales bacterium | reverse complement strand
ATGCCTGGACCTTAGAACACCTGAAATGGTGTTTTTCGAACTAGGTGATGTTGCACTTGTAACTTGAATCCAAGTATATATGTGATACACTAATAATACATTATAGATATCTTATCAACACTATAACAACAAGTCAATACACTATCAATCAAAATATCACAAGGAGGCTTAAAGCCCTGAGATTTTTATAAAATTGTATATTAGGAAAATATTTAGATTTAACATATTTACCACGGGTGTGAAATAAACGTGCCAAATAGTATATCGAAAAAAGAAAAAGCTTATCAGTCAATCAAACAAGCCATCTTTACTGGACAGTTGGAGCCAACCAAAATTTACACCATTACAGAATTGTCTGAACCATTTGAGGTTGGCAGAACGCCAGCAAGAGAAGCATTAGTTATTCTGGCTTCAGAAGGATTAATCGATCCTATTCCCAGGTCTGGTTATCAGATCAAGTCCCTCTCGTTTCTTGACCTTCTGGAAATTTTCCACCTGAGAAGTGTTCTTGAGATTGAAGGAGTAGGACTCGCCGCCGGTAAAATCACTGACGACGATATCAATTTACTTGAAGAGAATAACCGTCAAGAACAAGAAATAGCATTGAACCCACATTCGGATGCATCAGCCCAAGCATATCATAAAGGATATGATCTGAATTTGGAGTTCCACCTCACGATCGCTCGTGCATCCGGCAATAGTCGGCTGTCAGACTTGTTGGAAAAGCTGCTTATCGAATTGGAACGCGTTCTTGCAAATGACCACTATATTGCAGAACCACAACAGCATGCTGAAAGTACTGAGGGATTGAAGCAGTTTAATAAACGGGGCTCGCAGAAATCCATGAAGAGACACCTCGAAGATACCAAAAACGTTCATTGTGTCGTTTCTTAAAGCAGGTGAAGGCAAAGTGAAAGATTAAGAGAGAGAACTTCTCTCCCAATGCTTTTCACGACATATAAATAGGAAAATTCCTATGGAGATGGATTTTAACCATGGTAAGAATGCCGGTATCGTGGATAAAGTGGCGCTGGTGTCAGGTGGAGCATCTGGAATCGGAAAAGCTTGTGTCAAGCTTCTTTCAACCGCAGGTGCGAAAGTTGCCTTCCTTGATATTGATATTGAACGAGGAAAAGAAGTTGCCAAAGAAATAAATGACCAAGGTGGAAAAACTCTTTTTCTTAAATGCGACGTTAGCAAGGATAACCAATGTAGAAGAGCAATCGAGCAAACAGTTGATAGTTTTAGCAGACTCGATATGCTGGTTAATGCGGCAGGAATTATCACTAGAGCTTCGGTACTCGAAACTAGTGAAGCCGCCTGGGATAAAATTATCTCGGTTAACCTCAAGTCAGTGTATTTGCTCAGTAGACATTCAATTCCGCTCATGACGCAATTTGGAGGAGGTGTAATTATCAATATTTCTTCTGGTTGGGGGCTGGTGGGAGGGAAAAATGCAGCCGCATATTGCGCATCAAAAGGTGCAGTTGTTTTGCTCACAAAGGCAATGGCTCTAGACCACGGTCCTCAGAATATTCGCGTGAATTGTATATGCCCTGGTGATACTGATACTCCCATGCTGCGATCTGAGGCAATAGAGTTAGGGATTGCGTATGACCAAATGGTCAAAGATTCTACCATCGATCGTCCCTTGGGTCGAATTGGAACCCCTATGGACATCGCTCAAGCTGTCTTATTCCTTGCAAGTAATGCTTCCGCATTCATTACTGGATCAATTCTTGTAGTGGACGGAGGGGGGCTTGCTGGGATTGGATAAGAGAATTCAATCATCTTCACGATATATATCATAGTTCAAAAATATTTGTGCTCCTTATCGAGAGAGAGATAATTATGGAAAGACTAAAAGGCAAAAAACACTAGTTACAGGAGGAACTTCTGGGTATCAAGTAATTGGTCAAGAGAACCCGGAATGAATTGATAGTTCCGCCAGCGGAGAGCTTCCAGCATGTAATCTAGAAGATAGTCCGTTGAATCCAGGGTGAAACAAAGAATGATGGACAAGATAAAGGAGGCCAGTGAGGAAAAGACATGAATGTAACAATCTTGAGAGAACATGAAATCCGGGAATGTGTTGGTATGAACAAGGAGGCCGTTGATGCGGTTGCCCTCGGTTTCACGCGCCTTGTGGAAGGCAAGGTTAGCCTGCCGCCGATCATCCGCGTGGATGTGGAAGCCAACCAGGGAGAAGTGGACATCAAGACCGCCTACATTGAAGGGCTGGATCACTTCGCCATAAAAATTGCTTCAGGGTTTTTTGGCAACCCGTCCATTGGGCTGCCCTACGGGAGCGGGATGATGGTGTTGATGAGCGCCAAGACTGGCTTCCTCGAAGCAGTTTTGCTCGATAATGGATACCTGACCGACCTGCGGACCGGTATCGCCGGTGCAATCGCAGCCAAATACCTGGCACCGGCTCAAATAACAACCGCCGGGGTGATCGGGTCTGGCGTCCAGGCGCGCTACCAGATCCGGGGCTTGCGGCTGGTTCGAGACTTCCAAAGCCTGATAGTATACGGCATTGAACCCAATGCAGTTGAGCGCTACATCTCGGAAATGACAGAGGAGCTGGGAATTGAAGTCATTCAAGCGGACAGTCCGGAAGAAGTCTTCCGACAGAGTCAGTTTGTGGCAACCACCACGCCCTCACGGGAGCCATATGCTAAAGCGGAATGGCTGCACACCGGCATGCACATCACTGCCATGGGTGCTGATGGCGAACATAAACAGGAGTTGTTTGCAGATGTACTGGGGAAAGCTGACCGGATCGTGTGTGATAGGAAAAGCCAGTGTTTCCGCCTGGGTGAACTGCATCACGCGCTGAAGGAAGGCATCCTATCAGAAAATAGTGATGTTATTGAGATCGGTGAATTGACCGCTGGCAGCAAGACCGGCAGGCAAAATGATCAAGAGATCACCATTTGTGACCTGACCGGTGTGGGAGTCCAGGACACCACCATCGCGGTGCTGACCTACCAGAAAGCGATTTCCCTCGGGCTGGGGACTTCCTTTGAGGTCTAACATAATCTAGAGAAAGGAGAGTATTATGCATATCGATAAATTTGAAATGATGCGTATGGAGTGCCTGTATGAGAATGCCGTCGATTACAATCTTTCTGAAAGCTGCGTTCTACCGATGAAGTTAACAGAACTTCTCGATGGCCAAGGGGATGTAGAGAATTTTCTCAACCAAGAGCTGTGGTACCCCGGATCGAACGGCTCGCTTTTGCTCCGAGAACGCATCGCCCAGTTTTATCCAGACTGTAAACCCTCGAACATCACAGTCATGAACGGCGGTTCGGAAGCCAATTACTTGAGTCTGTGGACCTTGCTCGAAAAAGGAAGGCGGTTGGCTTTCATGCTGCCCAATTATATGCAAGGCTGGGGTCTCGGTCGTGCCTATGCAGAGGGCGTGGACACTTTCCATCTGGTTCAGCGAGAAGAAAACGGGCAGAAGCGCTGGGCACTCGATGTTGATGAACTCAGGCATGTGGTGACGCCAAAAACAAACGTAATCATTATCACCAATCCAAACAACCCGACTGGCGCAGTCTTGACCGAAGATGAGATGGAAGCGGTTGTGGAAATTGCACGCAGAGTTGGCGCCTGGATCATTTCAGATGAAACCTACCGCGGCGCTGAGGTCGAGGGTGATACTTCTCCCACCTTCTGGGGGCATTACGAGAAAGTCGTAGTGACTTCTAGCCTATCGAAAGTTTTCGCCCTGCCCGGTTTGCGGATCGGTTGGGTGGTCGCGCCAGAAGAAATGATCGAGAAGATTTGGATCCATCACGATTACGTGACCACGACCCCCGGATTCCTGAATGACCACCTGGCTGCTATTGCCATGGAACCTGTACGACGGGAGGCGATTCTGGCGCGCACCCGCAAGATCATCCAGACCAACCTGCCCCTGCTGGAGGAGTGTATGGATGAATATAGTCATCTCTTTCACTATACTCGCCCAGTCGCAGGTGCAATTGCTTATTTTGAATATGACTTTCCAATCAACTCGACCACCCTGATCGACCGGCTGCGGAAGGAAAGCTCCGCCCTGCTGGTTCCTGGTGAACAGTTTGGCCTGGATAAAGGTATTCGGACGGGTTTTGGGTATGATATCCAAAAAACACTGAAGGGCCTGACCTTGATGGCAGAAATGGTCCAGAAACTTGTCTGAAGTGGCGGTATTTATTAAGCGAGATCCATAATTGAGAACGAACTTTTCTCACTGAGATTGAAATTAATGCAACGGTAAGGGTCTCAGATTTCCGTAATTTCATGAAAATCGCATGGAGGGAATATCTTCGCCTGCACCCCTTCCTGCACCTTACAACCAAGCCCAACTACTTTGGTAGCAGTTGTTTGGAAAAAAATAATGAGAATTCCAGAAAGATAGAGTGGATGTCTGATAATTTCATAGATACTTGAGGTAATCCATTTTTCTTATTATACTAACCTTGAAAAATGTGAGTTATTTGTGATTTTTACCAAGCTAAGTTTCAAGACTGGTATTTATTATCAATAAATCTGGAAAATAGTTAGCATTTTGTATGGGAAATTTATGCAAAAGATGGACTCAGAATCCTTGTATCAATTTTTAGATGATTACTTAATCCAGTACGAAAAACTTGAGCATGTGGCGGTTTATACGAGTGAACAAGCCCGCCGATTGATCCCGAGGTCGCAGGGGATATCCGCAAAGAACCTTCTTCTTAGAACTAAAAAAGATACCCGTATTTTCTTACTTGCCTTCCCTGATAAGAAATCTGTGAACTTGAAATCACTTGCACCAGAATTAGGCTTACCAAGATTATCTTTAGCTTCACCAGATAGGTTGATGGATATTCTTGGAATCGAACCGGGAGCAGTTTCCTTATTAGCGCTGGTGAACGATACAAGTAATGAAGTTGAGGTATTATTGGACCATGCACTTTGGCAGGCAGACAAACTCCAATGTCACCCGTTAATCAACACGGAGACGCTTGTAATACCACATCAGGGTATTGTCAAGTTTCTTGAACTAACCGGCCATAAAGTAAACCTAGTTGATATTCCCTCACCTTTATCTGTCTAACTGGTAGTGGCATGTTCAAGATTGGCGATGGGTTTTTCCTTCGGGAAATCTCTCAAAAGATCCTCGAAATGCGGTTAGGAATGGGTCCCAGACAGTGGGTGGTATTGGACTCGAACCACAAGTATATTGTCAAATCGAGTCACCTTTTTGGGTTGACAAATCTAATTTGGGTTTTTTTGCACATCCCCTCAAAAAGGTTCAATCCAGAGCTTTAGGTATCTTGCAGAATCGTGCGAAAATGTACGGGATTGGAGAATGATTTCAGGGCGTCGTTAGGGGGATAAAGCTATCCAAATAGTGAGCAATTCTGGCGTCTGGCAAATTGAATATTGAAAGGAGTGTAATGGTCGGTCGTTCCAACTGAGAATTGATGGTAGTATGCATCCGTCGCAATCAAATCTTCAAGGAAAGGAAGGTTTCGGATGTCAGTAGATACATTTCCTCACCAGCAATTACTCCAAGTTGCCCGGTTCAACCCTAAAGATATCACTAAAATCCGCCAATCTCACCGCCCCCATAACCACCTGGGATTTGCCTATCAATTGGCTTTCGTGCGGGTCCACAATCGTTTTCCAGCCCAAGACCCATTGGAAGTTATCGAGGCTCTGCTGACATATGTCAGTGTCCAGCTGAGTATTCCGGCTCACTTGATCCAGACCTACCAACAGCGCAGGCAAACGCTGGTTGATCATCGCGCCGCTCTTCTTGCCTCTCTTTGTCTGCGACGTTGTGGGCCGACGGAGACCGAGCATCTGGAGCAATTCTTGTTTGAGCAAGCCGGCCCGTCTGGAACAGACCGGGC
>CAZHHT010000178.1:0-5954 GCA_964532455.1 uncultured Anaerolineales bacterium | reverse complement strand
CAGGACAGCCGCCTGGTAGCCGCTGCCTGTCCCTATTTCTAATACCCGATCCCCTTCTTCCAGTTGAAGTGCCTCGGTCATCAAGGCGACAATGTAGGGTTGGGAGATCGTTTGTCCATAACCGATTGGTATAGGATGATCAGCATAAGCTTGTGAGAGATAGCGGTCAGGTACAAATTCATGGCGTGGAACGGATTTCATGGCTGCTAAAACCTTTGTATCCTTCACACCCCGGGCTTCGATTTGTCTGAGGACCATGTTTTCTCGATCTTTAATGGTTGGATCCTGGGATAGGTTGAGATCAGGCAAGGAAGTTTGAGCAGATTGAGATTCCCACTGGTCTCGCCCTGCTTTTTGGTCAGATACCGTTGAACGACAGCCCATAAGTATCATGATATGAATGACCAGAGCGATAAGGAAACGGGGAATAATTCGTTTTGATATCATCATATTCCTCTCCATGATAACCCGGAATGCAGGGTAATTTAATCGTATCCTAATTTGTCGGAACCTGTCAACTCGATTTTATTCATCAGGAAAACAATCGGGATATAATGAGGATTGTTAAAATATTGTAGGAGGGAACTTCATGAGCGGAAAGTTAGTTCTTGTGGCAGGGAATATCGGCACTGGGAAAACTTCCCTGACCGAACGCCTGGGTGACCGGCTGGGGTGGCGGTCAGCTTATGAATCTGTAATTGATAATCCTTACCTGAGTGATTTTTATCAGGATATGACCGCATGGTCTTTTAACCTGCAAATATTTTTTCTGGGTCACCGCGCGCAGCAGCATCTGGAACTTGTCCGGGACAGCAGTTCGGCTATTGCGGATAGGAGCATTTATGAGGATGTAAAAATATTCGCCCGGGCACTTTATCACCAGGGAAATCTCTCCGAACGGGATTATATGTCATACCGCAGGGTGTTCCAGCTGATTGCGGATCACTTACCTGAACCTGACCTGTTGATCTACTTGACCGCTTCCCCCGAAATTTTGCTCCAGAGAATTGAAGAGCGGGGAAGGAAAATGGAATCGGGAATCACCCTGGAATATCTATCTCTGCTGGATTCTTTTTATGATGACTGGATGAAAACATTTGACCTCTGTCCGGTGTTGAAAATCCGATCGGATGATTTGGATTTTGTCCATCAGAAGGGACATCTGAATATTGTTGCCAATCTTGTCCAGGAAAAATTGACCGGCAAAGAAGAGGTTGTTTTTCCGCCTAAATAATATATTTGATACTTAGAGACCAATTCTACATTATCAAAACACTGCCGGGCAATCAATGCCAGCAGTGTTTTCTTTATCCTCTAGTTTTTTACATTGTTTTTACAATCTGGTTGACCTCTATTTACATGGGTTGTGTATTCTATAGTTGGATGAAAAAATCAGACCTTTTTAGTGGAGGAGACCATGTTTAAGAAAATTGTTTTATCCCTCATGGCAGCCCTGTTGATAACAGTTGCCATCAGCGGCACAGCCTTTGCTGCTGAGGAAGACCCCGGGGGACTTGTTAGAGCAAGGGGAGAAGTGATCGATGTAAACCTTGCAGCAGGAAAATTCCAGCTTGAAAAATCAGATGGGACTGTAATGACCTTTTTTGTGGACGAGAATACCCGTTTTCGGGGAAGAGTGGAGAGCCTGGAAGATCTTCAAGTTGGATGGAAAGCTGGCGTTGCAGCCCATGAAGGTAATGGAAAACGCGAAGGTGTTAAATTACTGGCAGTGCTGGTAATTGCCGGTGACCCGGCGGAATTAATCCGGGTAAGGGGAGAAATCACCCGGGTAGATCCAGGAGCCGGAATCTACCAGCTCCAGAAACCGGATGGAACGGAAATGACCTTCTTGGTCAATGAAAACACTCGCTACGGCGGCCAGATCAAAAGCCTGGATGATCTGCAAGTGGGTTGGAAGGCAGCTGTGGCTGCCCGGGAGACCAGCCAAGGCAGTTTGATGACTCTGGCATTGATAGCTGGAGATGCACCGGAATTGGTAAAAGCAAAAGGAGTTGTCACCGCTGTCGATGCGGGATCTGGACAATTCGAGATTGAAAAAGCCGACGGGACAACTGCTAGATATTTTGTTAATGATAAAACCCGCTACCGGGGGCAATTGTCCAGTTTGGATGAAATGCAAGTTGGCTGGCTGGCTGGAGTGGCTGCAAAGGTTGATGATGACGGCAATCTCAGGGCAGTTTTAGTCATTGCCAGAACTCGACCAGAGAAAATCAGGGCCCAGGGTACAGTGTCCGCTGTGGCTGTCGGTGCTGGAAAATTTAAGTTAACAAAATCTGATGGCACAGTGCTGACTATCTTTGTGGACGAAAATACCCGTTTCCGGGGGCAGGCAGCGAACCTGTCAGAAATGGAGAACGGCTGGAGAGCTGGTGTTGTGGCAGTAGAACAGGCCGACGGAAAGCTCCTGGCCCGACTGGTTGTGTCGGGTAGACCCCACTCAGAGAGACCACCAGCTGATAATGTGGAGCGCTCGATCCCAACTAGACCCCTGGACTCCCTGTCATTACCTTAGAAGATCGCGGTTGCCCGTACGGGACCTTCTGATCTGCTCCTGGCACCAGATTTCATTCCGAAGTCTGGTGCCTTTCTTATTAAGGAAAACTGTGTTTTAATCCCCGCAGATTTGGATGTTATAATACCCAGATATTTCTTAAGCGTAAAAACTATAAAGTGAGGATCTATGGCAAAACAATGGGAAAACCCGCCGGCATTAACAATTGATGAGGATCGGGTATATCAGGTAAAACTGGAAACCACCAGAGGGGAAATTCTGCTGGAACTTTATCCCGAACATGCTCCCAAAACGGTGAATAACTTCGTTTTTTTGGTGAATGAGGCTTTTTATGACGGGATCTCTTTCCACCGCGTGATTGACAATTTCATGGTCCAGGGCGGCGACCCAACCGGTTCAGGCATGGGAGGTCCAGGATATAAATTTGAGGATGAATTATCCAGCAATCCCCTGAAACATGGCAGTAAAGTGATTTCCATGGCCAATTCGGGACCAAATACAAACGGCAGCCAGTTTTTCATCACTCATCTTCCCCAACCCCACCTGGATGGAAAACACACCGTGTTTGGAAAAGTCATTCAGGGCGAGGATGTGATTGACAGCATTCAGCAGGGTGACCTGATCAATAAAGCGAGTGTTGGCGCCTAAGGGTAAGGTTGCAGGAAATCGGTTCTTCGAGTAAGATATCAACCGCGGAGGATTACTTAATATCTAATATTCCTTCGCGGATATTTTCCAGGAAGGAGGTAGCTGGAAAGGGTCAAATTGGGAAAATAGCGCAAGGGCTCAAGATTTTTGTCATTTGGATAGAGAAATATTCAAATTTGACAAAAGACAGGTTCTTGAGTTGACGAGGATGAGGGTTCCTCCTATTGTGGAGGTTAACTGACCGGGGGTAATTGAGGTCAGGAAAATCGAACTATCAGCGGAAGCCCTCCGGAGATTGTCACTCTCCGATTTTTCCCTCCTACTTTAAACGGATGACAAAACCCCGGGCGACCGGTGGGACAAAATCATCCCTGGTGACTTCAACCTAAACTCAGCTTGTAGATCTGGTCTGGATATTCTGGCAAAATGCTTACGGATTTTGCTGCAGCAGGCATGGATCAAATTTGGCTGAATTGATTCAGGGAGGGTAAACCCTATGTGTGGAATTGTAGGTTATATTGGACCCCAAAACGCCACGCCCATCATCATGAATGGGCTTAAGAAGCTTGAATACCGGGGGTATGACTCAGCCGGTATTGCAGTTCTTGAGAACGGGGGTATCGAAATCAGGCGGGATGCAGGTAAATTGGAAAGATTGAGTTACCTGGTTCAGGAATCACCCTTAAAAGGCAACGTTGGGATTGGACACACCCGCTGGGCAACCCACGGTGTGCCAAATACACGCAATGCACATCCTCACCTGGGGATGACAGGGGACGTGGTCCTGGTTCATAACGGAATCGTGGAGAATTTTTCCGCACTTCGGGAAGAATTGGAAAGTGAAGGGTTTGTTTTCCAATCAGAAACGGATTCGGAAGTGATAGTCAACCTGATTGAGCGTTATCTATCCGGTGGAAGTAATCTTACAGATGCTGTTCATCAAACCCTGTGTCTCTTAAAAGGAGCTCACGGCATTGTTGTGTTAAGCAAAAATGAACCGGATAAAATCATCGCCGCCAGAATTGGAAACGCCGGCGGGGTTGTGATTGGTTATGGAAAGGATGAGATGTACATTGCATCGGATTTGCCTGCCATCCTGGAACATACCCGGGAAATGGTTTTCCTTGAGTCCCGCCAGATGGCTGTGGTTAACCGCGAGGGGGTGGTGGTAATGTCCCTGGATGGGGAAGAAATTCAACCGGAGGTGCATAATATCCCCTGGGATCCGGTTTCGGCAGAAAAAGGCGAATACCGCCATTTTATGCACAAAGAGATCCACGAACAGGTTCGCTCATTGACGGATACCATCGCGGGAAGGGTTGACTTTGAATTGGGTTCAATTCACTTACCGAGTTTAAATATTTCCCCCGAGAAGGTGAAAGAAATCAAGAAAATCTTTATTGTCGCCTGCGGAACGGCTTCCTATGCAGGAATGGTAGGGAAAGTACTGATAGAAAGGATTGCCCGCATTCCGGTAGAAATGGAAATTGGATCCGAGTTCCGCTATCAGGATCCGATTGTTGATGAGAACACTGTAGTTTTGGCGATCAGCCAATCCGGGGAAACTGCCGATACTCTAGCGGCAATGGAAGAAGGACGCCGGAAGGGAGCTACATTGTGGTCAATTGTAAATACGATTGGATCCCAGGCGATGCGTATTTCAGATGGATTTATTTCCATGCAAGTCGGGCCTGAAATCGGGGTTGCCTCCACTAAAGCTTATACTGCGCCATTGGTGGATTTGTATATGCTGGCAATTCTTCTAGGAGAACTGCGAGGCACGATTGATGAAAACCAACGCCACCAGTTGGTGAATGATTTGCGATTGGTTCCGGACCTTGCGGGACGCTGCCTGGATCGGGAAGGAGAGGTAAAGATAGTCGCTGAAAGCTTGCTGGAAGCTCAAAGTGCGCTGTATCTCGGAAGGGGAGTGAATATGCCCACCGCTTATGAGGGCGCCCTGAAACTGAAAGAGATATCTTATATCCATGCTGAAGGATATCCTGCCGGGGAAATGAAACATGGACCGATTGCGCTGATTGATGCAGATCTTCCGATTGTTGTAATTGTTCCTCGTGATCCCTGGTACGATAAAATGTTTAACCAGATCGAACAGGCCAAAGCCCGGGGCGGGCGGGTGATAGCGGTTGCTACTGAAGGTGACGAACAGATCCAGCAGGAGGCAGATCTTGTTTTGAGTGTGCCGGAAACCCCCTGGATGTTATCCCCGGTCACTACGGTGATACCACTGCAGTTGTTGGCTTACCATATCGCTGCCCAACGCGGTTTGGATGTAGATCAGCCCCGCAACCTGGCAAAATCTGTTACTGTGGAGTGAGCTAAAACAACCTCCGAGGTCGTTTCGACCTCGGAGGTTGTTTTTAAAAGGGCAAATTCCGGACTATCAAACCGGTGAGATGTTGTTCAAGATGGGGCATTGCGTTAGTGAGGTCTTTCAGGATTCAGAATCCTGGGGTTTGTTCTTAAAGCCGTTTTGTTCCAACCAGTAACGGGCTACTTCATCCATGGATAGGATGAAGTCAGATTTCGCTTCTGTATAGCTGCCGCTTTCCTTGGGGAAACGTTTGGCAAGTTTTTCTTTTATTTTTTCATACTCATGGGCAGCTTCTGGATTGGCGCGAAGAAAATCCCGGAACACCAAGTGTCTTTCGACATCCGGGTGGCCTTTCTGAAAAACATGCAGGTGATGGCTGCGTTCGCCATTGGTGTCTTTGGTAAAGAACTGCCTTCCAGGGATACCGTACTCGCCTTT
>CAZHHT010000177.1:0-6006 GCA_964532455.1 uncultured Anaerolineales bacterium | reverse complement strand
GTTTCTGATTAGTTTAAAGATCTGGCCTATTTGGTAAGGAGTAGAAAATGGATGATACAACTTCACCTGGTTTCGATAACAGGTGAAGTTGTCTATAATAAGGGTATGAATTCTGAATTGGATCCGGCCTATCAGATGCTTGAGAGAACAGGCAGGGGAAAGGGTGCAGGTGAACGCAGGAAACGTACTCTGACGTTTCTCTACCATGAACGATACCTGACTCGAAAGGGGTTATCCTCTCGCCTGGAGATGGCCCTGGGAAGTATTCCTTCATGGTTCGTTTTCGTACAAGATATGTGGTTTGTTTGGAGAGCTTTTCTAGCAATAGGATATCAACTGGCTTACAGCTGGACCGGGGAGAGGCGAGGATTCTACTTGCGAGGGGAAGGGGACCTCAGCCTAGAGTTCCTCCGGGCGATTAGGGGTGCAGTGGCTGAAGTGGATCCCAGGCAGGTGGAGATCACACGCCGGCTGACGCCGGCTCAGCGAGTCCAGCAGGGGATGAGTATAACCAACCTAGCCCAAAGTGTGGTCCGCTACCGTCAGAGAATATACAGGAAAAATTGAGATGAATAAAGAGAAGAAATCCAGAAAATTAAGCATACTTATTCCAGAACGAATGCATCGACAGCTGACTGTTATTGCAAAGAAGGAGGGGTCATCGATCTCTGCTCTGGTTCATAAAGCTATTCAGCAGGAGATCGATTGGCTGGTGAAGGAAGAGATGGAGTAGGCCGCTGACGAGTTGGCGCCGCTGTATGCCTCGGATGGGGAGCTGATTGCATTCACAGCGCTGGATGGTGAGGACGTGATTGAAAAACTACATGGGGTGATCCAGGAAGGCCCCTCGTTGACTGAGGATCTGTTGAAAGAACGGGCCCATGACCAGGAAAAGGAAGAATCCCGCATTAATCAAGGAGCCGGCGATGATTGAAATCAGTGTACTTGAACTAAGGAAAAACCTCAGGGATTACCTGCGTTTGGTGGAGCAAGGGGAGATCTTGGTCATCACGAAACGCGGAAAATCGATTGCGCGAATTCTGCCGGAATGTGGCAGGCTAAAAAGTAAAATGAACTGGTTGGTGAAAGCAGGCGTGGTGAGCTGGGGCGGCAAAGCTCTGTCTCCATGGAAGCCTGTTGCCAGGAATGATGGGCCGGATCTGGTGTCGGATCTAGTTGTTGCTGAGAGAAGGAGAAAATGAGAAATGGAAACAATTATAATGGGCCCGGAGGGAAGGCTGGAAATTCCCCTGGAGATGTGGGCAAAGATCGGTGTGAAGCCCGGGGATACCGTGGAAATTACTGTGGCTGAAAATGGTGCCATGGAATTTAAGAAGTATTCCGGGGATCTCGATGATCAGATGGGCAGGGTGCCCATGGAAGGCCAGCAGGATTTTGATTAAATAAGGGGAAAGTGAAAATGAAGAGAGGGAAGCTGCGCGGGAAGTAATTCAGAGAGTTGCGTGTAGGCAATGTGATATTTATGAGAGCGGTGAACTTTCAAAAAAGGCAACTGTTTCCATTTTGGAAAGAGTTCAAATGATGCAGAGAAAATACATATGGGCCTGACAACATGGAAGAACGCGCCCGAGGGCAAGATACTGAAAAATGATACAACGGTCGCTAAAAATTATCTTGATGAAGTGCATATAGCGGAATTAAACCGCATCGTTTCGGTGTATCTCGATTTGGGGGAAAATCGTGCGGAACGACAAATTCTGATGAAGATGGAAGATTGGGTGGGATTTTTGGACCGTTTCCTGGAACTTTCTGAATATTCTATACTGACGGATAAAGGCAAAGTCAGCGCAGAGGAAGCAAGAATTAAAGCCGCACAGGAATACGAAGTCTTCAGGGAAATTCAAGATAAAGATTATCTCTCTGATTTTGATAAAGAAGTAAAAAAGTTAAAAGGGCCAGATGACACGATCCACTGAAAACGAAATTGAAGAATTCGCCATTGAGTTGTTGGAGAAATCTGGATACCAGTATATTTATGGACCGGAGATCGCCCCGAACAGCGTAGAAAAATAAGACACATGCAAATTATATTAATCTAGATTATACAATTTTCCTGCTGAGCTAGTTTTGGGCAAGACTAATAAGAAAACACGCATTAAGAATAAGCCATGAGCAGATTATCATAATCTAGATTATGTTATTTTCGAACTTGGTCCTATTGGGGAGGTTTTTTCACGTCAGTAAATGACCCGTGACGGGACAAGTCACTTGTTTAGACATGGATGTTGCTGGAGCAAATCTGTTTAGAGCCATGTACTTTGTTAGTTTCACTGAGAGCAAGGAGATTCCTGAAAATATTGATTCAATAATTATTTGAGCAGTAAGTAATTTAATGTATAAGTGATTATATAGAATTGAGAATCAAATTTACTAATTACTTTCTAACGGGTGGGGAATAGCGGTAGCGCGGATCCTGCCTGTCAAAGAGGATCACGAATCAAATCAAGATATTGACTCTGAAGACATCAGGATTATTTCGGATGGTAAAACGCTGTCGCCCTGGAAACCGGTCGCTGTAAACAGTGGTCTAGGTTTGGTCTCGGATTTGGTAAGCTAGGAGCGGGATTCCGGGGACGATTAGATATAATCGTAGGTAATCTTATATATTTGAAATATAAGAAAAGGGAGGATGAGACTGATGTGGTTTGCCAGGTTGTCTACAAGGGGTCGGGTGACCATCCCAAGAGAGATCCGGGAGAAGCTCCAGTTGGAGCGGGGGGATCAGGTGGCGTTTGTTCGAATTGGGGACGATATTTACATTCAGCCAGTGAAGGACACACTGCTGGACAAGATGGGCACAATCCCTGTTGATGGAGCGCAGGATTTTGAGAAGATCAGGGACGGGGTGAAGAGGGAGAGAGGGAAAGAGCAGGGGAGGTAAATATTTCTTATAATGTTGAGCATAGGCACTATACCCAGTAATTATGATTAATATCTTGAAATTACATCACGCTGAATTTGTTTATTGGTTGCTGTCTTATTTTCCTCCAAGAATATTGATATCCTTTCTGAAATCGATCTCCAATCGATTTAGAAAACCAATCCGGTTTTCTTGATTATTGAGTAAAGAATCGCAGTAGAGATCGAGGTTTTCTTTTATACAGTCCGCTAGAGTAGCAGGTTTGATAATTAAACAATCCTCTAGAATTTCGTATACATCAAATTCTAAGGGAATATCATCCCCAACGAATTGTCCCCCATTCTTGATCCTGCCTTCATGTACAAGCCCATTCCGAAACTCGTCAGAAAATCTTTTTGCTAGCGTTTCGTTTGCTCCAGGTATAGAAGCATGAAACCATTTCTTGATTCTTTTCCCTACTTCTTGAATTTCAAATTGATATCTAGCCAAAAGATCTATTGTTGATACACAGCATAAACCGGATGCAAACCAGAAACCATCATTTGCTAATTTTCTAGCTGGCTCGAGGTAAAAACCTCCTACACGTTGTTGAAATGCATATACAATGGCAACGTCATCTCGAAAATCTAGATCTTTATATTTTATATCCGGAGCAAAGAATACAAAATCTCTCTGTCTCATAAGATCAATTTCCTCTCGGAGGGTGCGCCACACTGGGATGTGCAGGTGGGGGATCGACCATCGACATATATTCTGCGTTATTATCTATCGCTTTCTGCATCCGATCCCATGCACCAAGGATCAAATTTTTTGTGCGGTATTCGCCATATTCTTTGATGTCATACTCCTTTTGTCCTCTGAAAGTTTCTCCAGGATAATCAGATCCAAATAAACTCTCAGGGTCCAAAATATAATTCAATTCTCTTCGATCTAAACCATAAAGCCGAGCAACATGGGCGTCAATCTCTGCCCTGATTATGTCCCTTCTGTCCTGATCCCAGATAAACGGAGGTCCGAAATAACCGAAATCATTGGCAAATTTTGAAATATCATATGCTGTGTAAGTTAATTCAAGAACACGCTTTGATATAAATCGAATATCTGCATTTGTTAGTGATTCTGGAGTTACTACCGGTATTTGTTTAAGTAAAAAAATTGCTAAGTGGCTACCTGGCACCTTTTGCCGTGCGAAAAAATCAAATACAAAAGAGTTCAATATTCCTATAAATGTAGCGATCCTATCAGGTGAAATTTTCTGATCAAAATAAAAATGGCGACAAGCATCTACAGATGGATATCTCGGAATAACCGCCACAATCGCAGTTCTAACATTCACTGCATGTGTAATGTCTCTATAAGCGACAAGCCAATTGCGTTCAGTATACTTACTTATCATTTCCTCAGCGATTCTTCTCGGTAGCCAGTATCGCGGTAATGCAAAGATATTTGGATTGGCGTGATCTTCTTCTGAGAACTCTGGCAATTTATTTTGGTTTGCTTGTGACTTGGTTTGTCCATCATAAGTTCCAAAACGATGATCAAATTGATGAATCATTTTAGCCTCATAAAGAGGTAATACCTCCTCTTTCCTAATCTCAGTAAATAAATTCTCTTTATCAGAACCAATGTTATCAAAAGAGATAAACAAATTTGAATCATCGGTTGGATTGAACATTCGATGAATAGAAACACACCAAGGATTTATCTCATCTTTTTCATTTACAATCACAGGCCATCTTCTATAAATCTTCAAGGCAATAGAAGCATCAAAACTAGTTCTGAATATTGGTGATGTGAGTGTGTTTGGATTCACTCTTGAAATATCATCAAATGTCATGGAAAACTTACGTTGGGAATTTTTTATATCGCTGATTTTCCTGCAAAAAAACATGAATTCAGGACTATCGGTTCTAATTTCTGTGCCACTAATGATCAACAAAACGAAAGAAAATGCACTATGAACTGCTGGAAATAAGAATTCCCGATTTTCAAAACCAATGACAGTTCTTAACCTCCTCGCTTTAAATATTTCGGAAAAAAATGCCTTATTGTTATTATCTGTCACAATTCCCAATGGAACAATTATTCCAACAAAGCCATTCTGAGAAAGAAGACTTGTTGCTAGCTCCGAAAAAACTGCATAAGTGTTCATTTTCCCCCAACCTGTTAAGGGAAACACTCCACTTCCTTTGAGATAAGCACTAAATTTATCGATCGACCAGCGATGTAAAGCAAACTTGATGTATAGTTGGGGATCTTCAGTTACTAACTTCTTAATCTTTTGTTTCCTTGTTGCCCCAGAAGCTTTAGCAATCTCATCATTTTTTCCAGCAAAGAATGCCTTTTCTTCGACTTGTACCTTTTCCCACGGAGGATTACCTACAACACAGTCAAAACCTTCAGCACCCTCTGTAAATACATGAGGAAACTCGAAATCCCAATGGAAGAAATTCTTTTCATCGCTGATATCCTGCACTTGACGTATCAACTCAGCATCCATCTGGTGGCCTTTTCGAAGGTGGATCAACTCCTGCTGGGTTGGGGCTAGCATATTTTCAGCATTTCCTTCAGGAATTGGCCAGAAGAATGCTGCTGTCCAAAGATCAAACTCCATTCGGCCTTTAATAAATTCTTCTGAAGCCAAGTAGTTTGCATAGGCTTTAGCTTTATTCTGAACTTCGGTAGCTTCATCCTCAGGCATACACTCCACTAATCGGCTTTGTGATTCAACCCAGGCACGCAGATCTTTCTTGTCTTTGATTATGGTCATATCCCAGCGAATACCCAGCTGACCATGTCCACTATCCGTATCTCCACCTCGTTCTCGCCTGTTACGTCTACGCAAAGCGGTAGCAGTGCCTCGGTCATCTCCAAAAGCCGGTAGAAAAGCATCATCCGGGATTTCTCCAATATCAGTACCGGGTACCACCCCCACAAGGCTATTGCCACACTTGATATGGCTATCTAGGAATGAAAGTGGTTTTCCAGGCTCAATGGATTCCATCCACAAGCTCACTTTGCATAACTCCACTGCCATAGGATTGATGTCAACACCATTAATACATTGATTGATTACATCCCTCAAAGCATGACGCGTGGCCTCAGGTGATGGCTCGTCATCACCG
>CAZHHT010000176.1:0-6073 GCA_964532455.1 uncultured Anaerolineales bacterium | reverse complement strand
ACTTCGTTTTTGCATTCAACTTTGTTTAAAATGGTGTTTTTTCAGAGGACTCATTTATCCTAACATAAAAAAGACACCCAGTAAATTTTTTCCAGGTGTCTTTTTGTTTATTTTTACGAACGGTTTTCCGATTTAATCTCTCGGTTTGAACCATTTGATAGGGCCACTACTTTACTTTTTCCCTTTTTGAAACCATTCGTAGATTCCGCAGTATAACTCATCACATTCTTGTTCTTCCCCATCTTTGTTCTTTTGTCCCTGGTCTTCGTTCCCTTCACCATCTTCACCTTTCTGGATTTCTCCGGGAGGGATGCCTTTGTCAGGTTTGCCTGTGATGTCGAATTCCTTCCAGATCTGACCCCAATGGAATTCATCCATATCAGCAGTCAGGTAGATTGTAAAGTCTTCTCCGGTGAGAGCCGCGGTCTGTAGAGCCAGCATGATCTGACCTAAGCTAACGGGATTTTCTGCGCACAGGAGGCCCAGGATGTCTTCGTAGGGTACTTCGTAGGTGAGGGCAATTTTTTCCGCGACAGGGTGAACTTTCTCGGTATCGGCTGCACAGAAGTAAATGTCACAAGCTTCACCTTCACACTCTTGTGTTTTGATCCGATCCCGGATTCGCTCCTGGATTTTTAATTCTGAGAGGATGATGGTGTATGGATCCTCTCCTTCGGTTCCTGTGATTTCGATGAGATCCCCCACATCGATGGAATCGAAATTAAAATTGGCGCCTACGTAGACGGTGTATTGATCTTCCAGGGTGGTTTCATCCCCATCTACATCGACGAGAAGGGTTCCGTCCACTTCATTGATTGCGATCACGGTGCCTGCAATCGTGATTTCATCACCTTCGGCGGCCAGGACTGTGCTGGCGGTCAGCAGTGCCATCAGCAGGGCGGCTGCCAGGGTGATGCTTAGGGTAAACTTTCTTTTTGCTTTCATGTTTATCTCCTTACTGTAATTGATAGTCTTCTTGATATTTATCTATCGGGTGGATAGTTTTAATATATATTCTTGGTTATTTACCGCCGGGGCCATTGCCGTTTTCACTGCCGGGATTTCCCTCTTCATTCTGACCTGGGGGGTCTTCAGAATTACCAGATGCATCTGAAGTGCCGTTTTCAATCCCCTGGTCAGATCCTTCTATTCGCATTTGCTCCTGAAAGCCCTGAGGTTCAAGGATCCCGTTTTCAACCAATTGAAGCCGCGAATTAATCTTTTCCTGGGTTTGGACCAAGCCTAGTTCCCCGGGACCAGGAGTTTGTTTTTGCAGTTTTGCCATCAGCTGGTTCTGCAGCTCGAGCGCTTGCTGTACCTGCCTGAGGGCATTCTCAAGGCCATTTTCTCCCACCTGGGCAGCTTGCTGAAGCATCATTTTTGATAGTTTCTCCAGTCGAGCTAACGCTTTGGGGGAGATTTGCTCTCCTGCCAGGAACTGGGCTTCAATTTCTTCCAGACGGCGGTTCGCAAAAGACGCATACAAATCCAGACGTTGTTCAGGGTCTGATTCCAACCAGATCTGGATATCTTCTGTGAGGGTCTTCAGCGGGTAAAGCAGATCATCCGGCAGGCTTCCCTGGGCGGCGTAGACGGTTCCGCCGATGCTGGATAAAGCAAACAAGACTATCGCGAGAATTGCGGCCAGCCTGGGCAGCCAGGATTTCCTCAGCGGCGTCTCAACCCGTGTTTTGGAGGTGCGGGTAGGGGCTTGACGAGGCTGAATGTTTTTCGCCTGGGAGAGGAATTTCTCTTTTCCGATATGGTTCTGCTGGAGATCACGAGCAGGAGCTTCCCGCAGACTTTCCAGCTGCTTTTTCAATTTGGGGTTTATTTCGTTATTATTCATGATCAATCCTAAATTCAGATCTAATGGTCGCTCTACCCTATATGACGCAAAGAATATGAAATGGATACGGGTAAACTTGCACTAGCTAACCAAATCAGTTATTTCCTCTTTTTTCGATTGAGATTTGTTAATAATTGGTTTTTTCAGGACGGATTAAACCTTTATCTGAAGAAGGATATCTTGTCCGGAGGATTACTTGGGTTGACCTGTTTTTCAAGCGAGACTCGCTGCAGATGGTTATCAGTAAACAAAAAAAACCAGGTGATCGGCTGATCGCCTGGTTTTCTCTTTTAGGGGAAACTTTTATTTTTCCGGTTTTCCGATATCCTTGGTACTCAGATACAGATCGCGGAAGTACGCCCGGGTGCAGGCTCATTTCCTGCTGCTTTCAGTGTGGGATCAAGTCAAGAATCGCTTTTCCCCTTGTCATCGCCCTTGCCTTCCTTGTCTTTATTTTCAAATCCGGGAGGAGTCTCGGTGTTTTTTGAATTATCAAGGTCATTTACCTCTCCTGGTTGATCTGATTTTTCCTCTCTCTCCTTCATTGTCTCCCTGAATCCCGTGGGTTCCTGCAGCCCGCTGTCTACCAGCTCCAGCCGCTCCCGGATCTTCTCCTGGGCATTTAATAGACCTTTTTCACCCGCCCCCGGGGTTTGTTTCTGGAGTTTTCCCATCACTTGATTTTGTTTTTCAAGCGCTTGCTGCACCTGCCTGAGGGCGTTCTCAAGACCCTTTTCTCCCACCCGGGTAGCTTGCTGGAGCATCTTTTCTGAAAGTTTCTCCAGTCGGGCCAACGCTTTGGGGGAGATTTCCTCTCCTGCCTGAATCTGAGCTTCGATTTCTTCCAGCCGGCGGTTCGCAAAAGACGCATACAAATCCAGACGTTGTTCAGGGTCTGATTCCAACCCGATCTGGATATTTTCTGTGAGTGTCTTCACTGGGTAAAGCAGATCATCCGGTAGGCTGCTCTGGGCGGCGTAGACGGTTCCGCCGATGCTGGATAAAGCAAACAAGACTACCGCGAGAATAGCGGCCAGCCGGGGCACCCAGGATTTCCTCAGCGGCGTTCCAACCCGAGTTTTAGAGGGGCGGGTAGGATTACGGCGAGTCTGAATGGTTTTGGCCTGGGAAAGGAATTTCTCTTTTCCGATATGGCTCTGTTGGAGATCACGGGCAGGGACTTCCTGCATACTTTCCAGCAGCCTCTTCAATTTGGGGTTAATTTCGTTATTATTCATGATCCAGCCTTGATTCAAAGAAATTCAAAATTAATAATACAATGTACACTATGTGACGCCAAAAATAGCAAAAGGATACGGGTAGATCCGGAATTCCGTGTCCCCGTTGGGAAACGATTTAATTGGATGGTTTAACTCAGCAGGATTGGGACTGGGTGATTTTGAGATTTTGAGACTGGGGAATGCCCCTGGAAGGCTTTATTCATGTTCTTGATTATCAATAAGAATCCGCTGCAGAGCCGCCAAACCGCGGTGCTGCTGTGCTTTTACGGAGCCAATAGATTTTTCCATAGCCCAGGCGATTTCCTGTGTGCTCCAACCTTCCAGGAATCTAAGCACAATTACCTGGCGCTGCTCGGGGGTCAACAAGCGTAATGCCCGGCGAACGCGATCTGCTTCCTGCTTATCAGATACAATTCCGGTGGGTCCCTGACTTTCCTGCGGTAAACGGTCTTCCTGGAGTTCCAATGGCGGCGGTTCCCTGCGGTAGGTATCGGTGATCAGGTTGTGGGTGATGCGGTACAAGTAGGCCTGCAGGTGATCTGTCGGTCCTCCGCCGCTTCTAAATGCTTTCAATAAGCGGTGAAATGCCTCGGCAACCAGGTCCTCTGCGAGCTGGATATCACCGACGTGTTTATAGGCATAAGCATACAAGGCATCGCTGTACAGATCATAGACTTCCCCCAGAGCTGCCTGGTTGAAGGTACGAGCTTTCTCTAAAAGTTTTCCTTGATCCTTGAACATCATCACTTAATTTAAGACGCAAAAACGGGGATCTAGTTACGGGTTATAGTATTTTCTCTGTATTTATCCCAAAGGTAAATGTAATAAACTGAGCTGGATAAACCGATTCCACCGCCTATTCCAAGGTATAAAATCCCCAGCAGAGGTTTAGGGATAGGGGTGAATTTTCTCAAAGAGATTCCAAGGCCAATCATAAATACGATGATCAGGTAGCTTTTCCACTCCTGGAAGGCAAAAAGACAAGGTTTCTCAGCAGGAAAGGTTTCAATCCTGAGGCTGTTCTTTTTCGCGAGTCCGGTAAATCCAAATCGATAGATGATCAGGGCTAAAAAACAACCAGGAGCCAAATAGTAGATCCAGAGGGCAGATAACCCCGGAGCAAAGATCCATCCCACAGCCAGGAATATCAGATAATAGCCGACCCCTGTCCAGGTCAACCCCGAGATCAGCTGCAGCCAATTTTTATGAACCCCCGGGTTTAATCGTTTAATCCATTCCATAACTTTATAAGTTATACCACTTAGGAACAAAATGAGATGTGGCAAGAGGACCACATCTCATTTTTGTAAACTGTTGGAAATTGCTGAAGTAAGGTCCCTTTCCCTTCGCCTTCACTCAGGGCAGGCTTCGCGAGGAATCCATTGATAGACCAAAAGATCAATCTTCGCCCACATTGATTTGATTGAATTCTGATTACTTTATGGATCCTTCACTGCGATCAGGACGACACAATGACAGTGAAAGTTGAAAACTGAATACTGAATACTGAATTCAACTCACTCTCCTAACAGCTTCTCCAACTTACGCCTCGACTCCGCTTCCACCTGATCGTGAATACTAATGCCATGGGAATCCATGGTGACCACCACTGGAAATTGATTAACTTTTAACACCCAGATAGCTTCTGGCACACCGAAGGACAATTTATAGACACCCATAACCTCTTCTACAGATTTGGCAATTAGTGTAGCGGCCCCACCGATGGCATGGAAATACGCTGCCGGGACATCCTGGCAGGCCTGTAAGGTATTCCCTCCCATGCCGCCTTTGCCGATCACCCCTCGCAAGTCAAAATGGTGCATAACTTCACTTTGATAGGGCTCTTCCCGGATACTGGTGGTGGGTCCGGCAGCGACAAATTTATACTCACCGGTATCTAATCCGGATACTACCGGGCCGCAGTGGTATATCAAGCTTTCTTTAAACACAGGTTTGATGGCTTCATATACTTCCAGATCATCACCTTCCGGTTCCCTGGTTTTTCGAATAAAGGTATCAATCATCCATTTGTGGACTGCATCTCTTCCGGTTGCCAAGATGCCGGTGAGAGCGACAGTATCCCCGGTATGCAGGCCCTTAATGGTATCGGGTGAGATTGGTATGGTTATTTCTTTCATGATGACTATTCCTCCAGGTATTTTGAAATCAACAGGCTGAGTTTTGCCCGGGTTTTTGCAGGGATAAGGTCAGGGTTAGTGATAATAGCGCCGTCCAGCGCAGACAAGCAGCCGCAGGAACGGTCTTCTGGTGGGGGATTCTCAGCCAGTTTTGCTATTGCCTCCTGAACAAAGGATGTATTTTGAGAGATGATTTTTAACACCATTTCTACTGAGACAGCTTCTTCTCTTGTATGCCAGACATCATAGTCCGTGATGTGGGCAATCGATGCATAACAGAGTTCAGCTTCTCTAGCCAGAAAGGCTTCCGGCGCACTGGTCATGCCAACAATGGACATTCCCCAGGATCGGAAGGTATTAGATTCAGCTCGGGTGGAAAATCGAGGACCTTCTATAATCAGGAAAGATCCCTGATCATGAACTTTTGCTCCGCTGTCTTTTAACGCCTGGTAAAGATGAGCTGAAAGATCCGGGCAAAAAGGATCGGCTGTCCCAACATGGGCTGCCAGACCATCTTCAAAAAACGTATTCTTTCTGTATTTAGTAAGATCAAATATCTGATCAGGGATTACCAGATCTCCAGGTTTATAATCTTCCCGCAGAGACCCACAAGCGTTTACACTGATCACCCGGTTTACGCCCATTTTTTTTAATGCATAGATATTTGCCCGGTAATTCACTTGAGTGGGATTAATGGGATGCCCCATACCATGACGGGCAAGAAACAAAACCTGCTGTCCATGGATTTCTCCCTGGAGGATGGGACCACTTGGTTTTCCAAAGGGAGTATACAGAAAGTGTTCTATAACCTGGGTTAATCCGGGAATTTTATAAAGACCTGAGCC
>CAZHHT010000175.1:0-6079 GCA_964532455.1 uncultured Anaerolineales bacterium | reverse complement strand
TAAGTTCTCTTAAGGTGCAGGTCAATTCCGAGGTAAAATGGATACATGTCGTTCCGCTGATTGTCCGCGGTACCTTAATTGGCTTCTTGACCATTGACAGCATCCAACTTAATGCCTACTCAGATGAGCAAGCTGATCTTGCCCTGACCTTCGCTTCTCAAGCTGCCCAGGCGATCGAAAACGCTCGCCTTTTTCACGAGACCAATCAACGCCTGAAACAGATGGCCGCACTGCGCGAAATCGACCAGGCCATCACTAGCAGCTTCGAATTAGAAGTTACCCTGAAAATAATGCTGGATCACTTACTGGCACAATTGGAAGTAGACGCTGCGGTAGTGCTGCGCTACAAGGAAAATCTCCAGACTTTACAGTTCGTTTACGGACGAGGTTTCCATACCGCCGCCCTCCAGTATACTGACCTGCGACTGGGGCAGGGGTACGCTGGGGAGGTCGGTTTGCAAAAAGACCATGTATTCATCCCTGATTTGAGCCAAGACGAAGGTAAAATCAAAGAATCTCCCCAATTTAATATGGAAGGGTTTGTATCCTATTATGGTACCCCGCTGATTGCAAAGGGAAAGCTGGTCGGGGTGTTGGAGATTTTCCATCGATCTCACCTCGACCCGGATAATGAATGGGTGAATTATCTGCAAATGCTAGCCGGGCAGGCAGCTATCGCTATTGATAACAGCACCTTGTTTAATGATTTGCAGCGCTCTAACGTGGATTTGACACTGGCTTACGATGCCACTATTGAAGGATGGGCCCATGCCCTTGAGCTGAAAGATCTGGAAACTGAAGGCCACAGCCGCCGGGTGGTTGAATTGACCATGGACCTGGCGAGAAGAATGGGGATCAGCGGGGAGAAACTTGGACACGTCCACCGGGGTGCGCTGCTGCACGATATTGGCAAGATGGGTATCCCTGACAGCATATTACAAAAACCCGGTAAACTTACAGACGAAGAGTGGCAAATTATGCGGCAGCATCCGGTCTATGCTTTTGAATGGCTAAGTTCAATCCAATACCTGCAGCCTGCCCTGGATATCCCTTATGCTCACCATGAGAGATGGGATGGCACCGGCTACCCGCGCGGTTTGGAAGGAGAACGAATCCCCCTGGCAGCTCGTATCTTCGCCATTGTGGATGTCTGGGATGCGCTTAACTCGGACCGCCCATATCGGAAAGCATGGTCCAAAGAGAAAATTTTAGTCCATATTACAGAGCAGTCGGGAAAACATTTTGACCCTCGGGTGGTAAATGCGTTTCTCAAAATCATTGAATCTGATAGAAAGTTGGAGCAGAAGCCAGAAAAAAAAGGTGATTAAAAATCAGAAAGGCATAAAATTTTTAAGTATCCGCTCCACAACTAAATGAAAAAAAAATGACCTAATCAAAATTAGAGCCGGATTACTGATTGGAAACCTTCTGCGTCTTAATTCTTCGGTGCAGAGGGTTTTTGCCTTAATGGATGCATAAGGTCGTTTCCCATCGGAATAGGGAGGTTATTCGAGTCCCGCACATCCTCCCTGGCGGGGTTGTGGGCGAAGCCTGTACCCGAGCAGAAATTCTCATTACTTAGTTTAACGGAAACTCAACTGTTGATTTTATTGACTCCGCACGATAGGGACGCTATAATTTTAAAGGAGTGATATAGCATTATGAGAGAAATCAACAGATCTCAAGGATTTTCCTGTTTTCCCGGACAGGGGGTGGAGGTTGATCCGCTTCATAAGGAAGTAATTAAATACGAGGAGGAATGTGATGAATAAATCTGAAAAATTCGGATCCGTAGATCAGGCATCCTTAACTGTCCTGGTTGACAACAAGGCTGATCTGATCGTTAAGTCATCTGATCGGGTAAAGTATTTCTCCGAGGGTCCACTGCTGGCGGAGCATGGATTTTCAGTTCTGATTCAACTGGATAATCAGGAGAGAAAAATATTGTGGGACGCAGGTGTTTCTAAAATCGCATTGATAGAAAATATGCGACGCATGAAGTTGGAAAAAACACCAATATCAAAAATTGCCCTCAGCCATGGACACTTTGACCACTACGCGGCAATGACTGATTTTTTAATCGGGCTTGATTTGCTGCCCAAAGTTAAAGAATGGGATATGCCCGTCACCGAAAATGACATTGAGGCGTGGATGACTAGCTCCAAGATTCCCATCATTACCCATCCTGCAGCGTTTCGTGAACGCTGGAAGGTTAAGGACGATGGCACCATGGTGGGTCCGGTTTTGCCGCCGCCTCAGCAGGAATGGCAGGCAGCCGGTGCGGAGATTATCCTCTCTGAGGGACAATACCAGCTTGCGCCGGGATGTTGGACCACGGGTTACATTCCCAGGGAAAGTTTTGAAAAGTCAGGAAGATCGGATCAATTAAGGTATCGAAAGGGCTCGGATTTTATCCCTGATGACCTCGAAGAAGATCAGGCGATTGTGATTAATGTCAAAAGCAAGGGGTTGGTTGTGTTGTCCGCTTGTGCTCACTCCGGCATTGTGAATACCATACAATATGCCAGGGAATTTTCCGGGGTTGATACGGTCCATGCAGTCATCGGAGGATTTCACCTGGCCCGAGCGAGTGAGGATGAAATTGATCAGACTGTAGAGTATCTGAAAAGCGTAAAACCCCACCTGGTAGTTCCGGGTCACTGTACAGGATTTAAAGCAATCAGCCGGTTCGCTCAGGAGATGCCTGACAAGTTTATTGAAGGGGTGGTTGGGGCGACCTATTTGTTCTGAATCCCCAATTGATACCTTCGACCTAAACATTTCTTAATGCGTGTAAATAAAGGGATCGACTCAGTATGTTTTGACCTCCTTAATTGGAGAGCTTAATAATATGTGGATATTTCCTCTTTTGATTTTGGTATTTATTTCGGCTGCAGGATGTATCTGGTTTGCCTATCATGGACCCAGGTGGATGTTTTACGTTCTCAAACCGCTGACCATGGTTTTGATCTGCCTGACAGCTATCCTGGGCGGGAACGGCCTGACGGTTTATAAGATGATGATTATCTGGGGTTTGGTTTGTTCTCTGGCAGGGGATATTTTCCTCATGCTTCCCACTGATCGATTCCTGCCCGGATTGATCGCCTTTTTGTTTGCTCATCTCTGTTACATCACCGCCTTTGCATCTGATGTTAATTCATTGAGTTGGTGGCCGCTAATTCCCCTTTTCATCTGGGGTATTGTGTTTTACCTTTATGTCTCCCCTGCTCTTGGAAAACTAAAAATACCGGTGATTATTTATATAGTTATCATCCTGACGATGACCTGGTTGGCCTGGGAGAGATGGATACAAACGGGCCAAACCGAAACACTACTTGTCCTGATCGGGGCAGTTCTTTTTGCCATTTCAGATACCATTCTGGCCGTTAATCGATTTAAGGGCGCGTTTAAACCAGCCCAGGCCTTGAATCTGGTCACATATTTCGCAGCGCAGTGGCTGATTGCCAGTTCGGTAGGGATATTGGTTTTTTAAAAATGGATAAGGAAAATCTCTGAGTCAGGTTAAGTTTGGTTGAACAGCAGAAGGGTTATTTAATCTGGGCTGATTTGTTGGGCGATATTATCTGTAAGCTGGTGGCCAGATTCCTGCATGAGAGTTTCGTGGTCAAAATCATCAAGTTTGGTCAAGGAGTCAGGCAGGGAAAGTGCTTGTGAAGTAAGTTGGCCTTATCCAAAACCTCATCAGTAGAAAGACCAATGATTTGTTTGGCGACATGACGGGTGTTGCCGCAGACCGCGTTGCGTTTCACTTCAGCGGAGACAATCTTTTTTGTTTCAGCGTCCAGCTTGATTTCTAGATCGGGTTTCCCAAAAAAGCGGGCAAACCCTGATATTTCGGGACTCTCAAATCCAATACAATCCCGCCTGGTTACCCCGTAGTCGTGCCCCGTTAAGGAGCAAAGTGGTCTGGGGGCGGCACAGACAACATCTATATCCTCCAACCAGCCGCGCAATTGATGTCCCAGGCCGAGCGGCAGCCAGGTCTCGTTATTAACTGCGACAATCACTGCTTTTGCCCCGCTTAATCTAGCAATGTCTGGAAGCAGTTCAGCCACGCCTTTAATTTCTGCAAAGGAGAGAATCAAATCAGTCTGTGGGAACCCGTCAGGAAGATGATCTTCGGGATAATCAATCATTGGAGGCAGCGTTTTTGGTGTCTGCCAGGTATTGATAGTCCATTCTTTAGGTGCATGTTTGCGGATATTTCGTACGGCGCGATGGCCGAATTCGCCGGTGACAAGAGCTAATATTTGCATGGTTTTCTGTTCTGATAAAAAAAAAGAAACCAGATATTGGGCTGGAACCCCTCTATTTAAAGAAAGGACTAATCCTGATTTACTGGATTCAGGTTTTCAGCGTTCGGTAATTTGCCGGTCAGCTCTTCCGGCCGATGAAGCAGGACGGGCAAGTGCTCCGTACAAATCCAGAACCTTTTATCTTTGTAGTTAAAATCGAGCAGCGGTACCTGGCTATTATCTCGGCCGCAGTGGAGACAGGCCTGTTTGTTTAATTCAGTCATAAATTTCCTTGATAAGGTGAATAGAATAAAGTTGTTAACTCTCAAGCAGGAGAGACAAATTAATCGATGATAGCTTTTAATGCATCCAGCAAGGCCTGGTATTCTTCCCGGCACGCTCCGCAGAGATCCAGATGCTCCTGAACCAACGGCATGACTTCTGCGGCGTTCTTGCCGCTTAGTTCCAATTCAACAAATTTATCTATCTCGTCATAACATTGACCGCAGTCGAGTTCATGTTCCCGGGTCATTTTGACTGCGCCCATCATTTTTTGGATAACCTCGCTTGACAAATTCATTTCTGACTCCTGCAGTTCTGATGCTTTTAGCCGAATTTCTCTTACTAAATTTCAAAGTCTTCAATGACTTCTTGTGGCGACAAACCCTTTTCCAGGAGACCTTTCCGCATCTGTTTCCGGGCATCATGAAGTAATTTGTAGAGGGCGTTCCGGTTGGTATCCATCCGGCGGGCAACTTCCTCCAGCGGCATCCCGCCTTTCATAATGGCCATCATCGCTGTCCGCTGGCGCTCTGTGAGATCTTCATTAAGTATAGTTTCGATCATTTCGGTTAATATCGTTTGAGTGGCGCGTTTTTCGGGATTCGGACTGGGGTCAGCCAGAACAAGGGGGGTGAAATCACCGCTGTCTTCCGGCATCAAATCTTCAAGGGAAATATCTTTCCAGCGTTGACGGCGGAGTTCGGTAAACGCGACCCGGACAGCAACTTTCTGAGCCCAGGTTGTGAAGCGGCTTTCTCCACGGAAAGTATCAAGTTTATCCAGGATACGCAGGATGCTATCCTGCACAAAATCATCTACCTGGGTTTCAAGGTCTGTTTTAATTCGGTTGGAGAGAGAATAGATTAAGCCCCTTTTTAGCACTTTTCTGAGATCTTCAATGGCCTGGTCTTGGCCAGATCCGCGAAGATCATTAAGCCATTCTGAATTTGTCCGCGTCTGCATTGTTCCCGCTCCTTTGGAGATGGACAAATTATAGCATGCCGACAAGTTTGATTGGCTTAATTGGAGGAATTAATGGAAAACGGGTTATCCCCACTATTGAATTCGGGGACGGCTCAATTTTGGCAGAACCATCCACTGCGCAGCTGGCCAAAAAGCTGAATCTCAAAACCTCTGCGGAACGCAGCCACTGCGATTTAATTGTGATTGGCGGAGGCCCCACCGGCTTAACCGCGGCACTCTACACTGCCCGCGAGGGCATTAATTACATTGGTTATTGAAAAGGCTGCGCTAGGTGGACAGGCTGCCTCCACCCAATGGCTGCGGGCGATGTGAGGGCAGGCAGCACGAAACAAGTCACGTCAGCGGCTGGAGAAGGAGCTACAACCGCCCTTCTTATCCGGGAATATTTAAAGAAGGTTTAAGGATCAATTTATATTTGTTTATCTCTTAATAGTTCCTCGTAATATAGAGAGTATTATTAGGTATTTCCTTGTATAATAGTAAAGATATTGTTACAAAAAAGATTGGCTCTACTGAAAAAAGGGGGGTAAAAAGCAGCAAATCTTAAGAAATTAACT
>CAZHHT010000174.1:0-6091 GCA_964532455.1 uncultured Anaerolineales bacterium | reverse complement strand
GCGCTTACCTCTGTGCCCGGCGGTATCTCGAAAATCTGGGCGTAAAAGGTGCCTGTCATGGCGACCCCATTCCCATCCTGGGCATGCGCCGTAGATCCCGGCAGCACCGCTGAAGCCAGCGCCAGAAGAAGTAAAAGGAGGGCGGGCCTCGCCCTCCTTTTATCTATGGTTAGCCAACTCAAGAGCTTATCTGTAAGCATCCCAGTTAATTCGTCACTGAGAAGGTAATCAAGCCTGAGTACTCGCCGATGTCAATCCCGCTGGTGAACAGGACGAGGCTCATGTACAGGTCGACATCAGTTGTAACCTCGTTGCCGCCAGTGGTAGCGGTGCGAGCATCTGAGGCATGCTCAGTTATGGTGACGTTTGAGCCGGTCACCGCCTGGGGGGTCGTAGGAATACCATCAGTAGCAGCATCGTCTATGCGCAGGCTGAACTCACCTGCCGCATCCGGTGTGCCCGAGGTATTCAGCGTTATGGAGTCTGCGCCGACCACCCAGGTCCCTGCTGACATGATCCCCAGAGCGTGAGCATCATTGGCAATGATGTTGGTGCTGACAATATGGTCCGCGGGAGTGGCTATAGCCGCAGTAGCGCCCAGGGCCAGAGTGCCAAAGTCGATGGTGGTCGGGTCCATAGTGATCTCGGAATAGGCCGTCATCGCTTTGGAGTAGATGGTTGAGGTATCATTACCGGCTGTTTGATCATTCACCTTGACGTAAATGTCCCATTCATCAGCTGTGCCATCAGCCTCTACTGCCAGCTTCCCCGGCGTGAATACTAGATTCCATTCGCCCTGGGTTAAACCAAAGTTCCCTGGAGTGACGCAGTCGTCCACCGTGATCGTCCACGTTGTCGATGTGACATCTCCCGGCACGATGCTCCAAACGTCATCGGTCTTGGTCCAGTTGTAGATAGCGCGCTCGTCGGGGTCAAAGGCTCCCGTGAAGACACCATCGCCGCCTGCACCCTCGTCATAGAAGATATAGATGTCGATCGTCTCGATATCGTCTATGGTATTGAGATCGTTAGCAACGATCTCAACCACATAACTTGTGAGTGGGGTCATGGAACTGGCTTCGGTGCTTTTGTCGGAATCCTGCAGCGTCACCGAGGTGAGGGTGGGAGCAGTGTTGCTCACGGTCACCGACCCCGTAACTCCACCAGTTGCCAGAGCTGGTGTTGCCACCGCCACCACCAGCAACAGCGTTAATACAATGTGCTAAATTTCTTAATCATTTTCTTTACTCCTTATGTAAAACATTAGAGTTTCCGAAACGCCATTGTGTAACAATACAGTGGCATCCGGGGTGATCTGCCTGATGGTACGGGAGGGGAAGTACAGTTGACGTTGTAGCCCATCCCTCTCATTTTTGTGCATCGCATTGTATATCCAGTAGCTAAGTATTTTTACCTCCTTTCCGCGCAGCTTTCCTTGTGGGTAACTCGCGCTATCTGTCTCCAACAAGCGGCCCCGATCACCTGTAGAAACAAAAATGACCTGGATGTATATCCAAGTCACCTAGATGAAAGTTTGAATTAGGCGGCCTGGCGATCATAGCTATGCCTGGTGGCATGGTGTTAGACCCATGGCTTTGCGTCGCCGGCTTTCACCGGGTTTGCCTTTTCTATTTGAGTGCATTATAGACGATAACTAAGTATAGACAGTTTACAACTATGCAAACCCCACAGCCAATTAGCGGCAGCTCAAGATGGGTACATATCAAACGTGCGATAGGTTATATAGCAAAAAGATGTAAATATTCAGGCTAAAGCTTTCACAGCAAGGAATTCCGACGCAAGACTGAATAGTTACAGTATGAAGAAGAATTTGGTCTGGAACATATTGATGGGAAGAAAATATTAGATAAGCGGAATGAAATATGCGAAAATAAGACTGGCTGCGAAAAAAGTTACAACAGGATGATGTTTTGAGAGATAAGTGCAACATAACCCCCGTATCAAGCAGACCTCACTTCATTCGGGCGGTACGCGGCGCGATTTACTAAGTCGGGTTATGGTTGTTGAAAAGTTCGGAGAAAAACGTTCGTCTGCTGGTACACCCGTTAGTCTCCACCAAGAATCTGTACAAGAATAGGAATAATGCCTTTATCCGATGCGTGGTAGGTTCGAGTTCAGCCTCTTGGCAGCTCAGGCCGACTCTTATTCATAGCCCGATCCGCGTAGGGTGAAGGGGGATTCGGAGCATTATTTCTGCAACGAATAGTTCAAGCGTTCACGCCCGCCGGATTCTCCTATTTATCCACCAAGTAGGTCCAGATCCTGAAATATCTTATTGACAAAAACGGTAAGGCGGTCTCTAAAGAAGAGCTTTTAGCTGAAATCTGGGAGACAGCCTACCTAGACGATATGAATACGCTCTATACATACACCAGTTTCTTGCGGGAAGCACTCGAAAAAGGCCTCAGTTCCCCGCACTATCTGATCACTATTCGCGGAAAGGGTAGGAATAGGACGGGGTCGCATTGGATCAAGACAGGACATGCACTCGATTTCACCAATGAGCACAAAACAATAAGGCATAGCCAATTTCGTATAGGCAATACCACATAATTACTTAACTTTCAAACAACCCCCCAAAACAAAAAAGTAATACAAAACCAAAACTTCGGAGATACTTTGCTTGCTACCCTGATAGGGGTGGCTGGTGGTGCTGGGTCCTTCCCGGCACGGGCGCAAATACGTCCCGTCCAAAGAGTACCGACAGCTGCTGTAATTTGGAAATGGGTCCAGAGTTTACTTGACAAGGACGACCAACCTATGTATACTCAATGTATATCCTTTGGCTGGTGACAAAGAACGAGGTAATTCATATGAGAAAAAAGATCAATAAGTGGGGGAATAGTCTTGGGCTGCGGATTCCGAAATTGGTTGCTGCTGAAGTTGGACTCGAGGAAGACTCCCTGGTAAACTTAACAATCGTCAACGGGGCAATTGTAATTTTTCCCGAGAGGGAAACCCCGCTAGAGCTCGAAGCGATGCTTGACCAGGTAACAGAAGAGTGTCTTCATGGTGAAGTGAACACGGGTCCCGCTACAGGTAGAGAAGCGTGGTAAAGAAGGACAGTGACTATATCCCTGAACGCGGGGATGCAATCTGGATCACGCTGGATCCCCAGGCAGGACATGAGCAGGCGGGAAGACGGCCCGCTGTTGTTCTGTCTCCTAAGGCATATAATGGCAAGGTAGGCTTATCCATTCTCTGTCCGATCACAAATCAGATCAAGGGCTATCCCTTTGAGGTAAGAATACCGCCTGGCTTGCCAGTTGAGGGAGTGATTCTAGCCGACCAGGTTAAGAATTTAGATTGGGATATCCGGGATGCTGAGTTAATCTGTCAGCTGTCCAGAAGCACCATCATGAAGGTGCTGAAAAAAACCAGCGTATTATTGTCTTTTGAGGATTGAGACAAAGACCTTCATACCCGGTAAGAACATATTAGTATATTAATGAAAGAGTGCTGGACCTTGAGAGGAAACCGCTGATAACCAATCCACGCTCGTTAACAGCAATATTTGCTATCATCAATCTTAGAAAGCTGCTCAGGCTATGACAATCACCGCAGTTTCATAAGGAAAACTAATCGAATAATCATTATTTGTAGCCTTTTTTATTTAATGTATAATACTTACGTAAATTGGAATATAATCCGGTAAATAAAAATAAGGGTTGTGCCAATCGCTTTTGGGACAACCCTTTTTCTATTAATAAGGGGATGAAATGGATATCACTATTCAATTTGCCAGGTCGCTGAAACAAGGAGTAGTTCAAAACTATAGTGAGGCGGTTGGCTGATCCAAAGAGCCGCCTTTGAAGTGTTTCGGGGACCAGGTCTTTGACCAGGTTGGAAATTGCGGAAGTGTTCGGGTGGCGGTAACTGAAGCGCGAAACAGGATTGTACTGAGCACAGATTAGCGGAAAACGAACGGGGTTTTATTCTCAAGGATTTGCTACTTTATTTTCTCCCAGGACAAAGGAAGCGCTGGCGGCCAAGAAAGCACAGGGGGTTGTTCTTGGAAAGCCCAAAGGTACGATTCAGGCCAGTATGTATGACAAGGACCGGGAACGTATACAGGGACTACTCTTGCTTGGTGTGCCGAAGAAATTGATCGTTCAACGTCATTTAGGGTACGGCATCACCAAGAGTCTCAGTTATTACATTAGGACACGCAAATCACGCAAGCAAATGGCAATCTCCAAACCGTAACTTTCTGTTCGAATGCCCCCGGGGTCCCATTACACCGTCAGGAGCAATCCCGAGATGTCCCGCAATTACCCACCAGCACCAGTGAGCTCGTCTTGAAAGTGTCTCAATAGTCGCTGTGCTGGGTCTTTATCCATGGGCATTTCTAATTGTCATTGACAGGGGCACCCATGATTTACGGGGGCTCTCTTTCTGATTGGGACAAAAATTTTTTACCTTAAATTAATGTTGATATTTCTAGATCTCAGTGCAATTTTGGTGCAGTTAAATAGGGATCTGGAAAAGATATGCCAAACTTATCTGAAATATTTGTTTTAAGGTCTGATTTTACCCTTTGAAAGGATAAAAATATCGCCACAGCGGGCGTGCCATTGATATGGTAACAATCGCAAGGCTTGATTAATTGGTCATTCAACACCAAAGGGTAATTTATCGATCTGGCTGATGGGCCAAACCGAGATCTGTTTATGAGTTGGATAGGCTTCCTTGCCGGGGTAAATCACCCAGAGGTGCTCCAATTTCAATTCTGAGAGAGCAGTATGCATCGAGGCTGTAATTTTGGGTGCTTCATTGAGTTTAACCTCAACACCATAATTCTTTCCCCGATCAGAAAATAACAAATCAATTTCTGCGCCATTGTGTGTAGCCCAGAAATAGGCCTGATTTGGGCGCACAAATTGAAGCACTTGCTCAATCGCAAAGCTTTCCCAGGAAGCTCCAACTTTGGGATGTCCGAGTAAATTGTTACGATCCGTGATTTCCAGCAGACTATGAAGCAATCCGCTATCGCGAAAATAGACCTTGGGTGATTTCACCTGCCGTTTGCCCAGATTGGCGATCCAGGGCTGCAGCTGGCGAACCATATATGTGCCAGTAAGAATGTCTAGATAAGAACGCACAGTCTTGTTTGTTAGCCCCATGGACCGCCCCAGCTGCGAAGCATTCCAGGTTTGACCGTGATAATGGGCCAGCATGGTCCAGAATCGACGCATTGCTACTGGGGAAATATTAATCCCGAGTTGGGGGATATCACGTTCCAGAAAAGTCCTGATAAAACCTTCTCGCCAGGCAAGACTATCTTTTTCTGAATCTGCCAGATAGGATCTTGGAGAACCTCCACGTAGCCAAAGTGTCTCCCAGTTTTTCTGACCAATCTCTCCCAGATCGAAACCGCTCAGCTCTATGAATTCAATCCGACCAGCCAATGTCTCAGAGGCATTTTTAATGATTTCAGGCGAAGCGCTGCCGAGAATCAAATACTGGGCTTTGTTGTCGGGTCTGTCTACAAGCACACGAAGAACCTGGAATAGACTGGGGATAAACTGGATCTCATCAAGGATTACCAGCCCCTTTAGGTCGCCCAAAACTAATTCAGGGTTTTCTAACCGCCTCTGATCAGGAATAGATTCTAGATCAAAGTATACAGCTTCCTGCTGCTTCATGAGCAGATGCGCCAGGGTTGTTTTTCCGCATTGACGCGGTCCCAGCAGAGCTGTAATTGGCGATCGGTTTATTGCAGTTGTGAGTCTGGAAATGTAAAAAGGTCGTTTTATCATAACCTGATTTTACCATGAATTTTGGGAACTACACTCCCAGATTTCATGGTAAAACGAATTGTCTATCCTCGTTTGGTTTAAAAACTCCATCCGGACAATTATCAGGTTAATCAGTTGAGTTTTGAACAAAACAGGTTTAAAGTTAGTAGAAGAAATAGCAAATTTAAACGTCAAGATTTAACATTACGATCAGAAAAGACGCACGAAATTAAATAGAGAGAGAAGATTAAGAACCCCGATGAAATTATGGGGAATAGAAATTATTGGCTGGATAAAACTAGGTCGCCAGAAACACGATAGTAGTCATTGAT
>CAZHHT010000173.1:0-6104 GCA_964532455.1 uncultured Anaerolineales bacterium | reverse complement strand
TCGGCTTCAACCTGCCACCATCTCGCTCAGATAGGTTTTTTCAGCGGAGCCAACTATTAATGTTAAAAGGATACTCTGCCCTTATTAACAACTTATTGGTTAATTATGAAGAAATTGTTTAGCTGTGGTCAGCCCTAATTGGAATTAATAAACTCAAGCAGGATAGGATTAATGATTTCCGGAAACTCATAATGGCCTATATGGCCGCCCTTCTCAATAATCTGGACCTGCATATCTGGCAAAAGCTCTTGAAGTACCTGGATATTTTCCCATGAAATCGTTTGATCTTCTCTGCACCAAATCAACAGCACCGGCAATTTTGTCTCAGACAGCTTCTGATATTCAAGTTCCGAATTGAGCTCCACTAAACGACGGATTGTGGATAGCAGCGCTTTGCCAGTTCCGTGATATTGCAGCTGGACTCGGTATCTTTCTTCCCAATCTGGAAATCTTTCCGGGTGGGTAAAATCACTGCCCTGCCATTTAGGCAAATAGATAGGTTCCATATAAACCGCCATCAAATACTCACCCACCCCGGGTAAATTCATTGGAAAGATATCCTTCCGAGTTACGTGGACAACCTCGGGGGCGATCAGTATAATATCCCTCACCTTCTCCGGGTGGTTGTCCGCATACCTGGCGACGACAGGTCCTCCCATCGAAAGACCTACTAAGTGGACGGGTTCATCCACTTCCAGTTTAGAGAGCAGTTCATCCAATTGGGTGCTAAAAAGGTTGATATCATAGATAACATCCGGGCGGTCAGAATAACCCCTGCCGTAAAGGTCAAATCTTAAAACTTGATGCCCGGCTTCTTTCAAAGCTGAAAAAGTTGGATCCCAGATATAGGCGGGAACAGAAAATCCGTGCACGAGTACAACCAGCGGAGAATCTGCCGGTCCTTCCAATTGGTAATGGACCATGCCATCTGACAGTTCAATAAAATCTCCTGCCGCATTATCCCGTTCTGTATTGGTTAGGTCCAGTTTTTCTACATCCAGGATCAGGTATAGGCCGGCTAACAGCAGGACCAAAGCCAGCAAAATCCACAGGAAAATATTTCTTATTCGGTGTTTTCTCATTTTTCCCTCTCTTTTTATTAGTACTCCGGTGATAGCCTTCTTATGGTAATTAAAACAAATCCAAATTTACAACCTTTAACAATAAATCCATCAACCGCATTCGGGGGTTAATAGACTTGAGAATCTTTCGACTTATATAATATAACATTGAGGGAACTTTCAAACTGTCTTTTACGTCTATGTGACAAAGTAATAAAAGGAGTTAACCTATGAAAAAAAATCCCTTATTCATTTTAACCATCACCCTCAGCTTGTTATTCGCCGCCAGCTGTTCAATAATGCCCGGCACTGGATCAAACCAGCTCTCCGGTACGACCTGGAAACTTATCAGCTATGCCGATAATAAGCCTCTCGCGGGAAATGACATGACTGCGGCATTTGATACCAAGGAAATCCGGGGATCTGCGAGCTGTAACTCATACTTCGGCACCTATCGACTCAAAGATGATCAAATCTCAATAAGTGATTTGGGTTGGACCGAAATGGCCTGCATGGATCCTGAAGGAATCATGAAGCAGGAACAAACAATCATGAAATTGCTGTCGGAGTCCAGCTCATTTTCAATTCAGGGAGATAGGCTGCAGATTACAACCTCCGCTGGAGAATTATTGATATTTCAACAATTGATAGGGATAGACTAGGGAACTTCCCCTCCACTTCCAGCAGATGGAATTCAGATCAATATTATTTACCTCCAGTTAGATCAATGAGTCTGCGTACCGAAATAACTGGAGGTTTATTCTTTAAATATTTCCGGTAAATCCCTTAAAACCTGCTTTGGGTCGATTGGATAGGTAATCGCTCCAAAAGCGTTATCTTCTTCTAATGTATCCAGCAGTCCACGATAATTGACTGATTTCTTATAATAATATACTGGTAAACAGCGAATGATATTTCTGTTAAACCTTCCCTCCTGAAACAGATAAACGTTATGTCCCCGGAAAAAAAGAATCTCCGCTGAGCATACCCGATTATCAGTCTGTATTAAAATCTCGCGAACTGGATATATACACTTCCGGTAGCGACCCTCATAAAATTGAAGATCCTGACTTGTTGGAGACAAATACGATCTTGCTCCAGCGGGATGGATTGTCTCTCAAGTTACCATTTGGAAATCCTCTTATTGCCGGTTGTAGACATCTTCCCAGCAGACAATATCGAATCCGTAACTCGTAAGTACTTTTCTGAAAATAGTCTTTAGACTTGAACGGAAACCCACTATACTCCTTATTACACGTCGCTAAGGGTGACTACCGTATTATTAATCCAGAGAAAAGAACCTTGGGAATGATTCTAAATTAAGTTATGATAGTTGTAATTGACAAAAAGATTATCCTGAATTTTTCATCTCGATATGATATATCATCAAACTAAACGGGAGTTTCAATGACCGAAGCAACCATTAGAAACCGGCAGCAGCAGCTCAAAGAATCCCTTATCGAAAACGGTTTCAAAGCTGCTGCCTTAAATCCCGGACCTGATTTAACCTATTTTACAGGACTTGATTTCCATCTTATGGAACGTCCTATCATCGGGATCTTCCCTACTGAAGGAACCCCAATTCTTATCCTTCCGGAACTGGAACAGCAAAAGTTAAGTATACTGGATTATGAAATCCGCGCATTTTTCTACACAGAAGACCAATCCAGCTGGCAAAGGGTGATGACGAATGCGCTCGCAGACGCTGGATTGGAGTCTGGAAAATTAGGGGTAATCCCCCGCCGGCTCCGGCTGCTGGAATTAAAGTATCTGGAGGAGGCTCTACCAGAAGTAGAAATAATCTCTGCTCAACCCATCATAAGTTCTCTGCGAATGATGAAAGGAGACTATGAAATTGAGTTGATGCAAGAAGCATCCAGGATCGCAGAATGTGCGCTGACCGCTACACTATCAGCAATCAAACCTGGTGTAACCGAAAAGGAAATTGCCTCGAAACTGGTAGGCAGACTGCTGCATCATGGATCTGATCCTGATCTCCCATTTTTCCCGATTGTCGCCTTCGGATCAAATTCCGCCAATCCTCATGCTGTGCCAACAGCCCGTGAGTTAAATATAGGAGATTTGGTACTGATTGACTGGGGTGCCAATATTGAAGGATATTACTCAGACATTACCAGGACTTTTGCCATGGGCGATATTCACCCTGAACTTGAGCAGGTAGCTGAGTTTGTCCGAAAAGCTAATGCAGCCGGCCGATCGGCTGTGAAAGCTGGCATTACTGCCAGTTCGATTGATCAAGCTGCCAGGAAAGTGATTGACGAGGCTGGATATGGTGAGTTTTTCATCCACCGCACCGGACATGGTTTGGGAAGAGAAGCCCATGAAGAACCATACATAAGTCAATATGATAAAACTATTTTAAAACCCGGCATGACTTTTACAATCGAGCCAGGTATTTACCTTCCCAGCCGCGGCGGTGTTCGGGTTGAAGACAATGTTGTAGTGACTGAAGATGGCTGCAAATCCTTAACTAACCTTCCGCGGGAACTCATCCAGCTTTTCTTTGAAGAATAGGTTCTGGGATACTGGAGATCAAAATGATTATCAAAAACGCTGAGCCATTCTACTTTCCCGGAAATTCAACTGGTTGTTTATTAATCCATGGCTTTACCGGGGCGCCAACGGAAATGCGCCCCCTGGGAGATTTCTTAGCTGAAAAGGGATATTCCGTTCTTGGTATCCGCCTGGCAGGTCATGGAACAAAAATGGCCGATTTGCAACGCACTCATTGGCAGGATTGGGCTGCATCAGTCCTGGATGGTTGGCATCTTCTGCAATCCTCCACGGACAAAATCATTCTGATGGGATTGTCAATGGGTGGGGCTCTGGCCTTATATCACGCTTCTTTTTTACCAGTTCAAGGTGTGGTCAGCATGTCTACACCTTATCAAATAGAACCTGACCTGAGGTTGGCTATATTGCCATTTTTAACCAGGATAATTCCTCATATACCAAAAGGTAAATCCGATTGGCACGATCCAAATGCAGCCAAAGATCACATATCTTATGAGAAATACCCCACCCGGGCAATCGTTCAACTGACTCTCTTGCTCCAGGCAATGAGAGAATCTCTACCTAAAGTGACAGTACCTGCCTTGTTGATGCATGCTAAAGGCGACCTGGGCGTTGACCCGGAAAATATGCTCCGGATTTATCAGGAACTCGGCACAGTTGAGGGAAATAAAGAAATGGTCTGGCTTGAAAACAGCGGACATGTTGTGACCCGAGATCTCGATAAAATGACTGTATTTAACAATGTTCAAAACTTTGTGCAAAGAGTTCAGGACCCAAATCTATGACAAGGGATTTTAAATACGTAGTTATCAGCCTCTTCACCTGGGGATTTGGCGAAGGTATGTTTGTGTATTTTCAACCCCTCTATCTGGAAGAATTAGGGGCTACTCCTATTTCTATCGGTGCGATCCTTGGCATAGTTGGTGTGGCAATGACTGTAGTTCACATTCCTGCAGGCTATCTCGCTGACCGAAGAGGCCGGAGGAAACTTATCTGGGCTAGCTGGTTAACCGGAATTCTAACCACCGGCATTATGGCTACTGCCAGGTCACTCGTTGTATTTTCAATCGGAATCATCCTCTATGGGGTTACAACTTTTACCCTCGCCCCATTAAACAGCTATGTAACGGCAGCCAGGGGTAATTTATCAGTTGAACGGGCAATGACGACAACCTCCGCCGCCTTTTCTTTTGGGGCTGTCCTAGGACCTCTGGCTGGGGGATGGATCGCAGGCAGCCAGGGGCTGCGGTTCATCTACTTTATTGCCTTCGGAGTGTTTATTTTCTCCGGTCTGTTGATCCTGCAAATAAAATCACAGCCTCTGGAAAAGAATCCTGAAAACCCTCCTGGTGAACTTTTGAAAAACAGAAAATTTCTTATTCTTATGCCATTAATTTTTATGGTATTCTTCGCTCTGTTCTTTCCCCAACCACTGGCGCCAAACTTCCTGAAAAATCAGCGAGCAATCTCTATACAAACCATTGGTATCCTTGGGTCCATAACCAGCCTGGGTAATGTTCTTCTTAATCTCATTTTTGGATATCTTCCAACACAACTCGGCTTAGTATTGGGACAGATTTTTGTCGGCATTTTTGCTGCACTGATCTGGCAGACAACGCAAATGCCCTTGTTGGTCGCGGCCTATTTCCTTTACGGGGGGTACAGAGCAACCCGCTCATTATTAATCGCTCAAGTAGAAAAAGTGGTTAAAAGAGCCAATCTCGGATTGGCATATGGAATAACTGAAACTGTTGGTGGGCTCGCCCTCATCGCTGCCCCTCCCCTCGCTGGAGTCCTATACTCAAAAAATCCAAATCTGATTTTCAGCACTACTTTGCTGTTGCTAATACCCTCCCTTCTTTTAACTATTTTTTGGAGAAAAATGCCATGGAATATCTGACCCAATTCTTTCTGCCAGTCTCGATCTGGTTTCAGCAAGTAGCGGATTGGCTGATTCCGACCATGAAAGGAATCACCTTCCTGGGAAACATTGAGTTTTACTTGCTGTTTATGCCATTATTGTATTGGTGCCTGGACATCACCATGGGGATCCGGATTGCGATTATATTGTTGGTTAGCGGAGGAATAAACGCTATCCTTAAGCAAGGATTTCAATCACCTCGTCCATTCTGGGTATCTTCCCAGGTGCAAAGGTTATCCGAAGGCACCGGTTTTGGATTCCCGTCTGGACATGCTCAAAATGCAGCCAGCTTCTGGGGGCTGCTTGCTCTCACACTCAACAAACGCTGGGTAAAAACAATCGCCCTGGTTGGGATATTACTTATCGGTCTCTCCAGGGTATTTCTTGGAGTTCATTTTCTGCACGACGTTCTGTTTGGTTGGCTGGTTGGTGCCTTGGTTCTATACTTGTTCATTCATCTTGAACCCGGAGTTATCTCCTGGTTTAAACGAAACCCCTCTGGTATGCGGATATTACTGTTAGTAGCAGTCACATCTCTATTTATCCTGCCTGCGATCCTGATCACACCTCCGTTTAACCCGCCAGCA
>CAZHHT010000172.1:0-6143 GCA_964532455.1 uncultured Anaerolineales bacterium | reverse complement strand
CATGCCTTCTACCTTGTGGGCAATTTCTGACCGCCGGAGAATAAAACCCACTTGGGGTCCATTCCCGTGGCCAACTGCAATATCCCATCCAGCTTCAATCATATCTACAAGGTGAGTCGCGGTTTCTTGAGCTGCTTTGTACTGATCCTGTACTGTTTGATGCTGTTTAGATTTAATCAATGAGTTGCCGCCAATGGCAACAACTGCTACTTTCTTCTTTTCTGACATCTTTATCTCCTAACGCATGGTTAGAGCCATGACTGCTTTTTGAGCATGCATCCGGTTTTCAGCCTGGTCAAAGACCACTGATTGGGGGCCATCCATTACTTCACTGGTGACTTCTACATCGCGATCTGCGGGGAGTGGGTGCATGTAAATCGCATCCTTATCTGCCAGAGCCATTTTCGTGGAATCGGTGATCCAATCTTTGTATTTATCCTGGATCTTCTTTCCTTCATCTGGATCCTGGGTTGTCAGCAAAGGACCCCATGATTTGGCATAAACGATGTCTGCGTCCTTAAAGCCCTCTTTCATGTCATCAACAACTTCAAATTTTCCGCCAAATTTTTCTGCCTGTTCTTTCGCCTGTGCCATAATTTCTGGCATTAATTTAAATTCTGGCGGATGAGCCAGGGTGACATCCAACCCAAAGCGGGGCATCTGTAAAATCAAGGACTGTGGTACAGAGATTGGCTTTAAGTATGAAGAAGCATACGCCCAGGAAACAACCATTTTCTTCCCTTTCAGGTCCGGGCCCTTCTTCTCAAAGATTGTCATAATGTCTGCCAGGCATTGGTGGGGATGGTAGATCTCACACTGCATATTTAAAACCGGGACTCGGGAGGAGGAGGCAACGTTATTAAGGTACTGATTGCCAATACCCCAATCCACGTGGCGAATGGCGATCCCATCAAAATATCGCCCGAGAATCTCACCTAATTCTTTCTCGGTATCACCATGTGATACCTGCGTTGTCCTGCTCTCCATAAAAGCAGCGTGTCCGCCCAGCTGCGCCATCCCGGATTCAAAGGAAGCCCGGGTGCGGGTGCTGGAGAAGAAAAACAGCATGGAGAGCGTTTTGTCCTGAAGCAGAGCATGCCGTTCACCCAGGGCGCGTTTCTTCTTTAGATCCCAGGCTACCTCAAGAACAGTCTCTACTTCTTCTTTTGTAAAATCCAGGTCGCCTATTAAGTCACGACCTCGTAAATCAGATATCATCATTTTCTCCTTATCTCAATAAATAATGAATTGATGTCTAATTAATTGTTGATCTCCTGGTAGATAGGCAAACAACAAACCAATCTACCAGTAATTTATTGCTTCTTTTTTAGTAACTACTCCATCTCGCCTAAAACCAGTACCAGGAGAGCCATGCGCATCACAACGCCGTTAAATCCTTCCTGCCAGTAGCGGGCCCAGCGGGTTTGATCCACATCAGGAGGAATTTCATCCATACGGGGCAGTGAGTGCAGCAGCACCGCATCCGATTTTGCTTTGGTTTCCAACAGTTCTTTGGTAATTTTGAATTCCGGAGGGGTTAACCCAACATCGCCATCCCGTTCGTCTCGGGACTTAGTGTAATCCGGCTGGACAACCGGCTCAACCAGAATAACATCTGCATCTGCGATGACTTTCCGAACATCATCACCTTCGGTGAAGTTCAGGCTGTTCCGTTTAAAATCTTCCCGGTATTCATCAGGCAAGGACATATCTTTAGGTGAAATAAAGGTGATTGGGCAATCAAATTGGGTTAATGCGTGACCCAGAGAGTGCATGGTACGCATTCTCATATCACCTACAGCAACCCACTTTAATCCATCAATGCGGCCTTTTTCGCGTTGGATGGTATAGAGATCAGTGAGAATCTGTGTCGGGTGTTCACCCCAACCGTCACCACCATTGATAATGGGGACACTTACCCATTTGGCTGCTTCCTGGGGCGCACCTTTTTGGAAATGTCTCATGACAATGACATCGCCGTAATTTTCAAGCATTTTAAAGGTATCCTTGATGGATTCCATATAAAAGTCACCGGCGCGGGTCATCTTAGCGTCCGCAAAACCTGTCACTTTACCACCCAGTCGAAGCATGGCCGATTCATGAGCCAAGCGAGTTCTAGTAGATGGCTGGTAAAAAGCCGTTACCATGGTTTTCTCTTTCAGCATATCAACGTTCTTCCGATTGTGAGCAATAGGGGCTAATATTTCCGCCACCTCAAAAACTCGCTCAAACTCATGGCGTTCAAAATCCTTCAATGAAATAATGTTACGTCCTGCAAAACTTCTCATGATATTTCTCCTCAGTTAAATTAAGTGACTTTATTAGCGGATAAATAAGGTTGATCTATTAACAAGCCCTCTTTATCCATTTTTTACCTACCAATTAGAGAAATGTATACAAACTTATGATTAGTCTCCTACCCGGCGAACGACATGAAAATGGAAATACCCGGGGATGAAATAACTAAACGACGAATCGATAATCCTACCTCTGGATGAGTACAGCAAGGATGAAAAAAACAGTAAGGGATCGTGCCGCTGGATTTTCAGTGCCCTGGCAATTCCTTGTGTCGCGCCGATGGCGCTGATATCGCACCGTGAGCTGACCAGAGGGATATCATCCCTATTAATCAACAAATCCAAAACAGATCCGGTAAAATGCTGCTTTACTTCTTGTTCACTGATAACATCTACCGGTAAATTATCTTCCAGGAACGCGACCGGGCGATTTTCTGCCAGGATAACCCTGGAAACTTTATAGATTTCCTCATCTTTCGGAAGACCCAGGTGTTCAGATAACTCACAATCAAGCACTTGCCGGCATACTTCCAAGTCGCCCATCGACACTTCCAAACCGACCAGGTCGGCTATTGTTTCCAGGCTGACAAGTTTATCCAATCCGCTATCAAACACAGTGTCAGGATGGATAACAAATGTGCCAACTCCCTGCTTCCTCTGCAGCAGCCCCCGGGTCTCAAAAGTCCTCATAGTTTCTCTCAAGGATGCCCGGGAGACACCCAGATCTTTTGCTAACAGTGGCTCGGACGGTAATCTGTCACCCGATTTACTTTCTGAAATCAGAATGCTCAACTGCTCATGAAGGGCTCTTGAGACTTCATTATCTCGAATCACGATTATTCTTCCTCGATGAGCGGTATTAGTGAAAAAGTTTCCACATCAACCAGCCCCAGATCTGAAATACGCAAGGAGGGTATCACAACCAGTGCCAGCAAACTCAGCTGCATATTGGGATTGACAATCTTGCAACCGCAGGTTTGGAATCCTTTCAGGACTGTGGCAGCCTCTTTAGCTACCAGGTCTGCCCGTTTATTGGACATTAACCCTGCAATCGGCAAAGATACCTGCCCAATAACCTCACCATCCTTTATCACCACCTGACCACCGCTTATTTCTGCCAGATGGTTGGCTGCCTGTGCCATTAGTTCTTCGTCCGTTCCAACAACAATCATATGGTGGGAATCATGCGCGACAGTGGTGCCAATAGCACATCTCCCTTCCAATCCAAACCCGGAAACCAAACCTACAACCACGCCGCCAGTAGCCTGGTGGCGTTCCACCAGGGCGATTTTTGCCAGATCTTTTTTTCCAGCAACTTGAATTTCACCGTTCGCTACCGTCACCGGAACCTTAAGATGTTTGGTTGGCGCCTGTCCTTCAACGACGCCTATCACATGGGCAGTCACAGAATCTGATTTAAGGTCTGCTTCCACCACCAAACGAAAATCATCAGGTGTCAAGGGTCGCTTCATATTTATTGATTTTGTTACCCAATCAGGATAGGTCTTTTGCGGCAGATCCTGGATCCACTTTCCCTTTTCTGCTAGAATTTTTCCTTTTGCGATCACTTTATCTGGATTGAAATCCATCAGATCTGCAACCAGCAGGATATCCGCATATCTTCCCGGTGCAATTTGGCCCATATCTCTGGCAACCCCAAAATGTTCCGCAGTGTTTATTGTCGCCATTTGCAAAACAGTAAGTGGATCTACACCCAAACCAATCGTGTGGCGAACTACCCGGTCCATATGACCCTCATTTACCAGAGTTTCAGAGTGAGAGTCATCTGTACAAAGAACAAAATGACGGGAATCCAGGCCTTCTTCGGTAATCGCTTTCACCTGGGCTTCAACATCCAGCCAAGCTGATCCGTACCGGAGCATGGATTTCATCCCCTGTCTCACACGGGCAACAGCGTCTTCCTTGGTTGTCCCTTCATGGTCATCTTCCGGTCCACCGGCGGCATACCCATGAAAAGGAATTCCCAGATCCGGCGCAGCATAATGCCCACCGATTACTCCACCAGTAGCACGGGTTGCAGCCATTTCATCATGCATATTGGAGTCGCTGGAATAAACCCCGGGGAAATTCATCATCTCTCCCAAGCCAATTATTCTCTCCCAGCCCATCGCTTCTACCACATCCTCTGGACCAATTGACGCACCTGGTGTTTCCAATCCTGGTGCAGAGGGCACACAGGAAGGAATCTGAACCCAAACATGAATTGGTTGGGATTTTGCTTCGTCAGCCATGAGCCGAACACCCTTTAAACCAAAAACATTGGCAATCTCATGGGGATCAATAAACATTCCGGTCGTTCCCCGGGGGGCAACAGCCCTGACGAATTCTGTGATGGTAACCATTCCTGATTCAACATGCATATGCGCATCCAGTAATCCAGGAACCAGATATTTTCCATCCGCATCGATGATTGTTGTATTTTTACCTATCGTGTGGCTAGCATCTTCACCCACATAAGCAATCCGGTCTTTCAGCACAGCTATGTCTGTTCCTGGGAGAATTTCTCCAGATTGAACACAGACCCACTGTCCATTGCGAATTACCAGGTCGGCTGTTTCCCGACCCATTGCGACATCTACCAAACCACGAGTTCGAGTACTGATTTGTTCTCTTGTCATTGGATCTCTCCACTGAAATGAAGTACGCGTAATCTCTTAACCATTTAATAATCGAGCTGCAGCCTGATTATGGATTTCAATCAATTTTGGCAGCTCTACGGTAGTCAGCTTTCCTTCTTTAACCACTAGTTTTCCACCTACAACTGTGTAATCTACTTTTACCGGAGCGCAAAAGAGAACTGCTGCCACTGGATCATGCAAAGCGCCAGCATAGTCAATCCGGTTGAGGTTAATGGCTGTAAAATCAGCTGCTTTTCCTGGTTCAAGCGAACCGATATCCTTTCGCCCTAAAACCGCTGCCCCTCCACGAGTGGCCAACTCTAATGTCTGCCGGGCTGACATAATCGGGGCATGTTCCTCTCCAGAACGGGAGGCTCCTTGCATGCCTGCCCGGACCCGGGCAAGCAGCATCGCCTGCCGGGCTTCTTCAATCATATGGGATCCGTCATTACTAGCAGATCCATCTACACCCAATCCGACATCCACCCCTGCTGCAATCAGATCAAGGATCGGCGCTGCCCCGGAAGCCAATCTCATATTTGAGCTGGGACAATGGGCAACACCACAACCATGATCCGCATACACCCTGATTTCTTCATCGTTCAGGTAAACCGAATGGGCAAACCAGACATCAGAACCAATCCAATCAACCTCTTCCATATATGCAACCGGTCTTTTGCCAAATTTTTTGATTGTAAAATCTACTTCGTCTTCTGTCTCAGCCAGATGTGTATGCAACTGAATGCCATACTCCCGGGCTAAAGCCGCGCTTTCACGCATCAGATCTCCAGTAACACTGAATGGAGAACAGGGAGCAAGGACTATTTGAGTATAGGAACCCGGTGTGCTGTCGTGGTAAGCCTCGATCAGCCGTTGAGAATCCTTGAGAATATGTTTTTCATCTTCGACCACACCGTCAGGGGGAAGTCCGCCTTTACTCTCACCAAGGCTCATCGATCCCCGGGAAGCATGCAATCGTAAACCTACTTCCAGGGCAGCTTCGATTTCATCATCCAGCCGGGAACCATTTGGAAATAAATATAGCTGGTCTGAAGCAGTGGTGCAGCCGGAGAGTGCTAATTCAGCCAGGGCAGTTTTTGTTGAAATCCGGATATCTTCCGGTTTCAGTCTGGCCCAGATCGGGTAAAGGGTTTTTAACCAGTGAAATAAATTAGCATCCTGCGCTTCTGGAACCACTCGGGTTAGT
>CAZHHT010000171.1:0-6171 GCA_964532455.1 uncultured Anaerolineales bacterium | reverse complement strand
AAGCTGACTGTGAAATATACAGCCAAACCTAATAACAAGGTGATAATTGTTCTGATTTCACGCGGCAGTAAAGATATTTCCCGCCAGGGAGACTGAACACCCCGAAGCAAGGGAATAACAGAGACAACCAATCCCCAAATAAAAAAGAGCGTTAAAATTACTATCGGGCGAGGTATAGTTTTAGTAAATAATCTCGGTATGGTCATCAAGACCACAAGTCCCAACAGCGGATAAACAAGCAGAGGTCTGACATAAGCGCTGTTTCCCCCAAATCCGGCTGGGAAAAAAGGGAAGTTCGTAACAGGTAGCGAGAGAAACAATCCCGCCATCAAGGTATAAGTGAGAAACTTAAGGGACTTTCGCATCAGCTATTTACCCTTCGGCGTTCAGAAAACATTACCCAGATAATGATATAAATTAACAGACCGACCAAACTGCCAAGAAACGCAATCTGGGTATCCGGGTAGGTCTCAATGATTTTAGGTTGAGTTGTCTCTTCCCCAATATATAAACTAGCCGATAAACCATGAGCTTCTTTTATTTCCCGCAGGTAATCTTCAGTAAGCAATTCATGATCACTAACAAGTGCTTCCATAATTGCCTGGTGGCTCTCAAGATCACTCTCTACAGCAGCCAGAACTTGATCTATCCAAAGAATGTAAGCAAGATGAGATTGATCCTTCTCCGGGATCTCATCCAGAACCTGTTCCCATAAGACATCCTCTTCTGCGGCTCCCGCAATTAATAACCGCAAATCCTCTCTCAAAGAGTCATCCATTTCCTGTTGGGGATCTGCGCTTTCGAGTTCTACCCGAACATCAGCAATCTCTGCGATAAGGAGTTCCATTTCTGCCACCCGTGTTTCGAGTTGAGATATTGCGGTGTTTGAAGCTCGCATCCTGCCTTCCAATTCCAGCACATCTTCGCTTTCCCGGATTAAGCGGGCCAAATCCTGTAGAAGGATTTCGCGCCAAGCTTGAACACCCTGAAGAGCATATACGTTTTCTGGGGCCTGGAATTGAAGCCGCCACGTTCCAACATCATACCAAAACAAGTCCTGCAGTTCTTGAAACTCTGCGGTAGAGACATCCTCCCAATAAGGATCAAGTTCTCGGAGTTTTTCTAAAGCCAGATTGGCTACACGCTCAGAGGTAGCAATCCCATTAATCTGGGAAAGCTGCCAATTTTTATAATCATCCACATTAAAAGGTTCAGTTTTGGCATAGGTTGCCAGGGAGGAAACATCATTCACCCTGGTGATGTCGATGCCGATGAATAGATCAGCAGTGGCTCGTTGGAGGGGTGGAAAAAGATGAACAGCACCCCAGGCTATCAATCCTGATACCAATAATACTGTGATCAGGATTGGCCAGGTTTTTTTAAACTGGACAAGCTTCTCCCGCAGTTTCCACTCGTTCATCAGTTTAAACTCCCTTATTACAATATGAAATCATAATATTTCCGATTTTTATACCACCGCCAGAAGGGGCTGATCATCTTTCTGATCCAGTACTTAACAACCAGTGTGGAAAACCAACTTCCTCCATCTCGGCGATGAATCTGCAACATTTCCGACCAGCACTGATCATCAGCGGTGATTGTTTTTGACCGATCGTGAATCCGAAAATCTGCCCAGATATGGCCTGCATAATAATGGATCGGCGAAATTTTAGCCAATCGGACCCATAAATCATAATCCATAGCAAAAAACATCGCAGGATCCAAGGGCCCTACTTCTTTCCACAAGTCTGCCCGCCAAAATGCTGCCGGCTGCGGGATATGAACTTGGCCCCGTCGTAATTTCTGGTAATTTGTTTCCCGGGCATTAAACCGTCCCAACCCATTTCCTTTGTGATCAATAAAGTTTATATCTCCATAGACCAGCCCGATTTCGGGATTCTCAATAAAGAATTGGACCGCTTCAGAAACTGCCTGGGGATGGTATCTATCATCTGAGTTCAGCCAGGCAAATATCTCTCCGGTAGCTTGTTGAAATCCTTTATTGATCGCATCAGTCTGACCCTGGTCTTTTTCTGAAACCCACCAGGCGATCCGGTCCTGAAATTGTTTGATAATTTCAACACTCCCATCGGCAGATCCTCCATCCACAATGATGTATTCAATCCGGGGATAACTCTGGTTCAAGACCGAGGTAATCGTCTCCGCCAGGAATTCGGATTGGTTGAATGAAGGTGTCACAATAGAAACCAAAGGTTCAGTCACCAAGATTTCCACTCTCCCAGTTCATAAAATTCTTTCACGACATCCCGGGTATCGGTGTCGATTCTCTCAATTTCGAGATCAGTGAGACGTTTCTTCCAGTTCCTCAGATTTGCCAGGCTGTTCAACCTCACGGCATGTTCATCATACACTGCAACTTCGTTGGGATTGCTAGTTTGGGTTGACATGATGATTTTTTTCTCAATCTTTTTTGAAAAAACTATCCCTAACTTCTGGAAGATCTCTTCAAAAATCGGAAGAGGTCTTTGAGATAAATACTCATGCCTAATAAGTTGAATATCATGTCCCAGAGTTTTATATTGGTGGACAAGTGTATAGATCATCCTCCATAATAGAATACCCTGCCCAACAATGTCCTGTTCATCCTGTTTGCTGTGGACCATTTCAGAACGAAATGGTTCCAAATGGTCACGCATTAACAACGGCTGGTTGAGGAGATGATTAAAATTAAAACTCCACCCCAGCCGTTTTAAGCTGCTTACAAATGGTATTGGATGTCTTACCATGATCACGACTTGAGCATCTACCGTAGATGTAAACCAGGGCACAGAAAGAACAGCAAAGGGATCTTTCAATAATGCGCGGCGCTTTAATAACCGGCTGGTGAGAAAGACGGGAATATCCCTGACGACCTTCCCCGCCATCCTCCAATTCCGCAAGTGTTGGATTGCCGTCCAGAGCTGGTATTTAAATTGAATGGTATCTTGAAAAGCATTTTCAAATTGAGCGCCGTTATCATCGCAAATATAACTATACCAGTTCTCGACAGGCCGGGATAGAACACCACGAGAATGACTCGGGTGAAGTGGTTCACTAACATAGGTTATACCAGGATCGAGAGCGAGCATTTTTCCCATCCAGGTTGTACCTGTTCTATGAGCCCCGGTTATTAAGATTGGTTTCATATCATCATCAATGCTTTTTAGTCGGAAGTCCATTTCCCGGGAAGTTCAGTCCGGGCCAATCTCCCAATCTTTTATTATCTGATAAATGGGGGATTCCTGTTTGTCTCTGAAAGCTGCTGATCCTGATCCTTGTGGCTATACTTACCAGGGCAAAGATCATCCGCCGCCAATGATTCAAGGCATAAGACGGCCAAAACCTGATCGCCCGGCAATATTGCTTAAATGCCTCGGCCGGGAAATCACCATCCAGTAAGTAACGGGCGCTTAATCGATACGCTCCGCCCTTTATTCGGTTTTGATCTTCTTCAAACAAGGCTGCCAAGTTTGCATCAGTCTCAATCCAGGTTAATAATTGCAGAATTTCAGCAGAAAATCCTGCCGCAAAAGCAACATTTTTTGCCTGCCCATGAGATCTAGATGCCGCCCAGAATGACGGGATATGTTTAACTTGAAAACGGGAGGCGATTTTTATCCAGAGCTGATGGTCCAGCATATAATGCAAGTCTGAGCTTAATCCCTGCACTTCCTCCCAGACCGCTCGTTTCATAAACACCGCCGGCTGACAGATAACTCGAAAACGAAGTAAGTCCTGTAAGTCCCAATCGCTGAACATAAGCTCATTCAGCGGATATCCTGCTTCATCGATGGTGATGGCATCTCCATATACCAGATCCACATCATATTCTTCTATTGCCGTGACCGCTTGCATGATGGCGTTTGGCAGGTAAATATCATCAGAATTGATCCAGGCAATGATATTGCCGCTGGTTCTTGTTATACCCTTATTAATCGCCTGGGCTTGCCCCTGATCCGGCTCTGAAATCCACCAGCTCAAATTGGGATCATATTTCTTTAGGATATCCAGACTTCCATCTGTAGAAACACCATCCACGATGCCATATTCCAAGTTCAAATATTCCTGTTTCAATACCGATTGGATGGTAAATTCTAAGAAATCAGCCTGATTATATGAGGGTGTAATAATTGAGACGAGGGGGATCGAATTCATGAATCAAACTCTTTGTTCAAATCAAAGATAATATAACCGCCGCCTTCCTCAAGAATTTCGAAATTCTCATAAAGGAGGTCTTGTAATTGTTCTTGTCTGTGGAATTCATTAATTCGGGTGATGACAAAATAATCATATCCTGTAGTGTACTCTCGAAAATACTCCTCAAATGGATCCATCTCGCCATTAAGGTGGGGGGTTTGATCGATATTAATTCCTATTTTCCAGGGTTTTGGTTTAATCCAACCAAAATATGCAATTCGATTTCCATAGTCCTGGCTTAAGGCAATGACCTTAGATTCGTGCCCCACGAAATCAGCGACTTTTTTGTAATAAATGGGTTCATTGCGGTAATCATCGTTTTGCAACATGTAATAACCACCCCCCATCCCGACCAGCAGGATGACCCCTAACCCAATTCTGGCTAGGGGGATAACCACAGCCATGCTCTTGAAGTATTTAATCAGGACCTCAAAAAGCCCAGCCAACAGCAAAGCCGTCAGCGGTATTATTGGCAAGTGGTAATAATAATGAGTTGTGATATGGTAAGTAAAAAATAAACAGTACAGTATATACCCAAACCAGATCCCCAACAAAAGTCCCAACTCTTTTTTCCGGACAAAAAAAAGCAATCCCAAGATAGCAGCGACAAAGAAAAATTCATGTCCAGTCACAGCCCCGACAGCGTTCTTCCACCGTAGATAATATTTCAGCTCTTTTAACATCTCCGGAAAGAATCGTCCTTGAAACTGCTTACCTAAAGAACCAACCACAAATACTCCGTAGATATGGTAGGCAAGTACAGGGAGGCTGGAGAGGAACACAATCACCCATACTTGGGTGTCTTTAATCAATTTTCCAATTTTTTCTTTATTGAGAACCAGCACGGCAAAACCGAAAACTAAGAAGAACACGGCAGTAGATTTGACTAACATTGCTGCACCAGTAGAGACACCAGCCAGTAAAGCCCATTTCCAGGTTGAGGTCCGATACCAGCGGTAAAATGTCCACCAGGAAAAGACAATTAAAGCCGTCATCAAGGGATCGGGTTGAAAACTGCGACTGGCGACAATGCCGAACGGCACAAATAAATAATAAGTCAGCGCAAGATAAGCTCCATCGGTAGATACCATCTCCTTAACCAAGAAAAACAAAGCGACTCCCCCCAGAACCCAGAAAAAGGAGGAATAAATCCGTGCAATCCAGACATATTCTCCACCTGCAACCCTGTAAGTGAAGGCAACAATATTTTCCAGTATAGTAGGCTCGATCATGCTGTGCCTACCCTGTTTTTCCGCTATCTCACGCTGCCAGTCCTCTGCATTCTCAGCTTGAGGATAATATAATCCCCGGGCGATCAAAGCTGACCGCAGCTGCCGAGTGGCTGCGAAATCAAGGGGGGGATCGGTGAGGTCAAAAAGCCGGACAGCCAATCCGCAAACCAGGATTATTAGGAAAATAATCATCCCTGTTTTTTTTGACGGTGCAAAGATACTTGTAGGCATGGCTAATTTATTCATAATATTTATTAATAGACAAGTTTCTTTCTAATTTAGAACAGGGAAATCCAATCCTCTTTCGGAAAAACAGTCAGCCGCCCCCCAACTGTAGCATCCACAATCTCTCTGCCGTCACTATTAAAAACTTCTTTCGCTAATTTATAGGATCGCTCCGAGGTTTCCAAATCTGGCAGCTGCCAACGGAAACCTTTCCCAAAATATTCTTTGTTAAAATGGTTTAGATCATCTCCCTGGGATACAACAGTTTGGTTGGCACGGCCCTGGGTAGCGAAGTTGTGATCTACTCCAATTAATATTACTTTTTTAAATCCCATATAGAAAGCCAGCTGTAAACAAACATAAGTCACCGTTGCGCCTTCCCACAACCTCTTGGACACGTCCCTGGCAAACTTTGGACCGGTGTAGGTTGTAAACAGAAAGCGGGTTTTTAGATCTGGTGTTCCCTGAGGATACAGCAGATGGCGAGCGCGCCAGGAAAAAAACTTGGGGATGTCTA
>CAZHHT010000170.1:0-6304 GCA_964532455.1 uncultured Anaerolineales bacterium | reverse complement strand
TTTCAGTGTCCACTTTTGAACTTTACAGGTGTCCAGTTTTCAAGTGTTCCTAACAGTATTTTCTCGAAATTGTTCTCGAAATGTTTCTTGGAAAAAATAATGTTGCTCCTCGCCTCGAGGAGTTTTAGGCAAAAGTCATCGCTCGCAAATGGCCAGAAACGCGATTGGAATGGGATTCTCGTGAACAGCTGGATTCTTATCAGCAGCACGGATCACGAATGATCAGGCGCGCGGCCATGCTCTTCTCCAGGATCCCCTGGGTGCCGATGTGGGGTTTGAGGCTTCACTCCAGCAAATCAGAGCCCAGAACATCAAATCGGTATTTCTGTGCCCGTATTGCAAAAAAGAGGAGCGTTTTGGACAAATTTCAATACCGGAAAAAGGTGCGTAAAATAATATTTGAAATTGGTCCTGGGGGTTTACTCTCGTAGCGAAGTGTCCTTCATGATAGCGGAAAGAAAAAAACAGGCAGTATAAAGGTATTATTTCTATTAAATTCATAACTAATTTTAATATTTTTCAATAACAAGTTTATGATCTAATATTTCCGTTCCTTTTGATAAATTCATCCAGGTAATTCTATTACTCCTCATTTATCATTTTTTCATACTATCCATAAAAATCATTCTCGTTTTGTTTAACCATTATTCAACTTGATAGAATAAAATCACATTTGTCCATTTTCCGCTGACTTTCATACCTCAATTTAGAGACTGATCGTTGAACGGTCACTTGCTCGCGCAAAGGCTCAGCCGGCCCATTTTACACTGTTTTTTGATCCAAATTTAGAGACTGACCGGTTACCGGTCACTTTGCTCTTGCCAGGGCTCAGACGGCCATTTTCCGTTGACTTTTAGATCCGAATTTATAGACTGTCCCCTAAGGGGACACTTGCTCGCGCAAAGGCTCAGCCAGCCCCTTTTCCGCTGACTTTTAGATCCTCAATCTAGGACTGTCCCCCCGGGGGACACTTGCTCGCGCAAAGGCTCAACCGGCCATTTTCCGCTGTTTTTAGATCCAACTTTGACTGACCGTTGAACGGTCACTTTGCTCCTACCAGGGCTCAGCCGGTTCTTTTCCGTTGACTTTTAGATCCAAATTTAGAGACTGTCCGGTTACCGGACACTTGCCCACACAAAAGCTCAGCCGGCTCCTTTTCCGCAGATTTTTAGATCCAAGTTTAGAGACTGACCGTTGAACGGTCACTTTGCTCGTACCGGGGCTCAGCCGGCCTGGTTGATTCACCACCGGGAATTATGATCCCATCCAGATCATGGATCTGTTCTGGCAGACGAATTTCAACAACCTGGACACCAATTCTTGAAAGGACTGCCAGATGTTCCCGAAATGAACCTTGTAAAGCCAGGACACCTACCTTCAGGTGACCAGGATCAAATGGCAGTCGGGATTCTTTCATAGGTATAAAGTTAAATCAAATGTCAAAAAAGCTCTACCAACCGCGGGATGCCATACGCTCATTATCTGCTAAATCGGATACATTCCTGCCTACCATTGCCTCGCCCAAATTCCGGCTGATCTCTGCCAAGATTTCTGGATTTTTGTAATGAGTAACTGTTTTTACTATCGCTTCACCCCTTTTTGCTGGGTTCCCGGCTTTAAAGATACCAGATCCTACAAATACTCCATCCACGCCCAACTGCATCATTAAAGCTGCATCTGCGGGTGTAGCTATTCCCCCGGCAGCAAAATTAACCACCGGGAGCTTGCCAAGCTCCCGGGTTTCTTTGACAAGTTCATACGGTGCCCCGATATTCTTGGCAAAAGTCATCAACTCTTCTTCTGGCATATTACACAGTTGCTTAATTTCTCCAAAAACCGTCCTGGCGTGCCGGACTGCCTCGATCACATCTCCGGTACCGGCTTCCCCTTTTGTCCGGATCATTGCTGCTCCTTCACCTATTCTGCGCAGGGCTTCCCCTAAATTTCTACATCCACAGATAAAGGGGGTTTTAAACTGGTGTTTATAGATATGGTGAGCTTCATCGGCAGGCGTTAACACCTCGGATTCATCAATATAATCAACTTCCAGGGCTTCCAGAATTTGCGCTTCAACAAAGTGCCCGATGCGGACTTTAGCCATCACGGGTATTGAGACACTGTTCATTATTTCCGTAATCAGTTCGGGAGCGCTCATTCGAGCAACGCCGCCGTCAGCCCGGATATCTGCAGGAACTCTCTCCAAAGCCATAACGGCAACTGCGCCAGCCTCTTCTGCTATCTTCGCATGGTCTGCTGTGACAACATCCATTATCACGCCGCCCTTGAGCATTTGGGCTAAGCCTTTTTTTGTTGTAAAGGTACTTACTTGAGACTCCACTTTCACCACACTCCTAGCAAATTGCTTGTCTGGAGCATACAGATTGCATCTCCCAACAAGCAAAAAAACCACTCCAAAACCTATCCAAAACGATTATTGCCTGGATGAATTTTGGTAACCAAATTGCACACTGATTCTACCACGCGCTATAATCAGAGACGAATTTCCTTATCAGGGGTTTATACTTAGGGCGAGAAAGCCAGCAGAACTTATCAAGACAGAGAAATATTCCTTCCGGGTTTCTTAACCGGAACAGGAAAGAAAAATTCCTCTGTCAAGAATCAGATAATAACTAACGTGGAAAAACACTAATCCTAATTGCTGTCCGAATGTTTCCGTCAATTTCCACGTCAATAAATTCGGGAAAACTGACAACTTCATATCCATCTTCAGCAAGGTAATTACGAGCTAATGCCAGCGCTTTTACAGCCTGGTTGACCGCACTGGCGCCAATCGCCTGAACTTTTACTTCCTGGCGCTCACGAAATATGCCTGCGATTGCCCCCGCTACGGCTGAAGTTCGGGATGTCGCTGCAACCTTGATGATATCCACGTTGTCGGTCTCTATGACAAGCTCCCTGGGGTAAGACGGACGCCAGTCTTACAACATTGAAATATCCACTTGGTGCTTCTCATTGTACAAAAAGCTACTAATAAAATCAAGTGGGCGGATATTTTGCCTTGACAGTATTTTCTTGAAAAAAACAAATATTGCTCCTCGCCTCGAGGAATTTTAGGCAAAAGTCATCGCTCGCAAATGGCCAGAAACGCGATTGGAATGGGATTCTCGTGAACAGCTGGATTCTTATCAACAGCACGGATCACGAATGATCAGGCGCGCGGCCACGCTCTTCTCCAGGATCCCCTGGGTGCCGATGTGGGGTTCGGGGCTTCACTCCAGCAAATCAGAGCCCAGAACATCAAATCGGTATTTCTGTGCCTGTTTTTCAAAAAAGAGGAGCGTTTTGGATAAAATTCAATACCGGAAAAAGGCGGGTAAAATAATATTTGAAATTGGGCTAGCCCGTTTATTCTCTCTCACTAATGCCTTTCATTATAGCGAGCAAAAAAACAGGCAGTATAAAGGTATTATTTCTATTAAATTCATACCTGGTTTTAGTGGTTTTATGGATAGGTTTATGATCTAATATCTCCGTTCCTTCTGATCAATTCATCCAGGTTATTCTATTACTCCTCATTTACTATTTTTTCATACTATCAATAAAAAACTTTCTCTTTTTGTTGAACCATTATTCAACTTGATAGATTAAAATCACATTTTTCCATTTTTCTTTTCGTTGATTAATTTTATTTACCTCTTGGACTGACCGTTGAACGGTCACTTTGCTCTTACCAGGGCTCAGCCGGCTCCTTTTCCACTGATTTTTAGATCAAATTTATCGACTGTCCCCCCGGGGGACACTTGCCTGCGCAAAGTCTCAACCGGTTCCTTTTCCGATGATTTTTAGATCCTTGATCTAGGGACTGACCCCTAAGGGGTCACTTGCTCGCACAAAGGCTCAACCGGCTCCTTTTCTGATGATTTTGTCACGTCACAAGGGGCTATCCTCGTTTCTGAATAATGCTACTTATGCAGAAACGAGTATAAGGAGCCAATATGAATACCCAAATTCAGAAAGATATTAACGAGCATCCGGTAAGCATGTATCTAAACAATCTGCAGAGCCAGAATGGAAAAAAGACAATGGCCCTGGCGCTCAGACGGGCTCTATCAAATCGCGAAAATCCAATATCGTCAATCACTACCGAAGATGTTTACTCTTTTCCCTGGAACACCGTAACCAGGGCGGAAGTATTAGCGTTGAAAGCATCCCTGTTGAAGAGATCGAGTGCAGCCACAGCTTCACAGACCCTTACTGCGGTCAGAGGTGTAATGGGAGCTTGTTTTGATTTGGGACTGATCGACGGGGACACTCTTAAAAGGATTGAAAGGATCCCGAATCCAAAAGTGCACGCAAATCCCACCGTTGGAAAATATGTTCCCGTTGAAGATATCGATAAATTGAAAGAGGTCATGGAACTGGATCAGACACCCGCTGGCAAGCGAGATCTAGCTATACTTGGCTGGATGTGGTCACAGGGAGCAAGAGTTGGGGAGCTCTGCGGAGCCTCACTGAAAGATTGGAACGCCAAGACCGGGAAGTTGATTATCCGAAATGGCAAGGGCGGGAAAACCAACTGCACAATGGAGCCAGGGACGCTATGAATGAGTGGATTGCTGAGAGGGGAATTTGGCCTGGTGCTTTATTTGTGGCTTTGGATAAATGGGGAAAACCTATCAAGAGCGATAAATACCTTTCAACCCATACTATTTCTAAGATGCTCGAGAAAAGACAGGGGCAGGCGGGAATTGAGCGGTTCAGTCCGCACTCATTGAGAAGAACCACAGCAACGGATCTGATAGCTCAACACGGGATACGGGTCGCTCAAATCATCCTAGGACATCAAGAGATATCAACAACTGCCAGGTATGACCGGGGAGACAAATACAAGGCCTTTGAGCTTGCCGGGGAACGGCAGTTTTAGATCAACCAGACAGAATTAAACCAGTCGCAAGGTAGATGATGCTCTGGAGGTGGTCAGGTGACTGATGGCAGATCGATCATATTAAGATTTTGAGACATCCAATTCATTAGGGAGGAAATCGGCACGGCTCCCATTAAACCAGGAAGCGTGAGATTATCGGATAATCGATTAGGAAGGTAGCGTTGTACGGCGGCGAGTATTACCCCGTCTTGGTTGAAGGCTGGACCGCCACTGACGCCGTTGATTGCGACTCCGTCGATTAGGTAATTGGGAGGATTGCTTTGGTATCCTGATATCGATCCCAGGAAGAAACACAATTCAGGCAAAACCACTCCCGGGTAACCGAGCCAACCAAGTTCGGTACCGCGCGCGGGGTGATTGCCATTGTTTTGAAAGAGGGGCAGATCTTCAGGAGCAATTAGAGGATGCTCGGATTTCACGAAAAGAAGCGCGATATCATATTCCGGAAGGCTTGGTGGGATGACCATTATGTCATTTGTTTGTGTGGTAAGAATCATTGTCTCGTCCGAGGATGTTAGCCTTATGAAATAGTCTTGTTTCCGATCTTTAACGACATGGTAGGCGGTTGCCAACATCAGGAAGTAACTATACGGGTTTTTCGTTTCGGAGCAAGAAACGGCGAAGCATGTGCCAGAGGAAGTATCGACCTCTACTCGGAATACGACCTTCGAGACCCTTTCTGCTGCGGAAACCCAAGGACTAATGCGGGGAGTGAATGAACTAGACATAAGCCTCCTATCAACCACCTTACGGATGAGCTCACCTGCTGCCAGGTTTTTCTGGTATTGATTATAGAACTGAAACTGATATGGGACAAGAAAGCGGGTTATCTGTAAAATACCGGCTGTCGGGTGGAGCGGGGTTAGTTGCCTAAATTCCATCCCCAAAAATTATCTCTAAATAATTAGCGAATTTGACGAGGATGTTTGCCGTAATGAAATAGCACTTTCCAAGTTCTTCACTAGAAAGGTCTTCATTCCGTGCATCTGAACTTGCATGTCGCCTATGACTCTGATTCGATCTCTTAGTTACATAATCAACATCATTTTTATTTACATCGAGTACATCACGCATAATTTCTGATTTACCTTTACTCGGATTTTGTTTTGCCATATGGCCAAAGTTCTTCTCAGTTGATTCTATAGACCTGGCTAAGAAGATCAACGCATGTTGAGGATAGCGAATAGCTTGATAAAAATCACTCAGGGCAAGATCAAAATAAGGGCAATTTTTCATTAGATGTAGTACAGAGAGGGCAGTCTGAATATCCGAGGAGGAGATATGTGTTGATTCTTTTTCAGCCTGGAAATTAAAACCTACTAGTTCACCTCTTTTATCTTCGCCACCTTCTATGATGGTGGTTTTGTCAAGGGTGACAGCCTTACAGGTCCGGTCCAC
>CAZHHT010000169.1:4739-6520 GCA_964532455.1 uncultured Anaerolineales bacterium | reverse complement strand
TCGATTTCGGCCAGGACGGTGTCGATATCAGCGGTGCCGGAGAAGTAATCGGTCATGCCGGTCCAGAAGGAGCCAGCGCCGACTTCACCGGGCATCAGGTCAGAGCCGTCGAAGCGGACGCCGGTGGCGTCAGCAACAAGGGCTGCGATGCCTTTCTCGATGTCGTCCCCGTACCAATCCAGGGAAGCATCCATGTGAGGTGATAAAGCGCCACCTGCGGCCAGCCATTCTTTGACAGCTTCACCCATGGTGAAATATTCCATAACAGCGCGGACTTCGTCGCGGTCATTGAACATGGCCATGATGTCACCAGCAACCAGGTAGGGTTCACCGTAAGCTTCGTCAATACCAGGCAGGTAGAAGAAACCGTAGTCGGTTCCTGCTTCCACACCTTCGGGGAAGAAGCTGGTAATAAAGTTACCCTGCTTGTGCAGCCAGCATTTGGGAGGATCTTCGAACATGGGGGAGGGGGCATCACCAAAGAAGGTGGTTACGATGGCTTCGGAGCCACCATAGACGTAATCATCCTTCCAGAGTTCCGCAAGGACTTCTAAAGCGTGTTTGACTTCAGGGGAACTGAAGGGCAGTTCACCGGTGGTCCACTTGTCGTAGTTCTCGAGGCTGGTGGTGCGGAGCATAACTTCTTCCATCCAGTCGGTGGCGGGCCAGCCAGTGGCGGCGCCGGACTCAATGCCGACACACCAGGGCTTGTCGCCGTCAGCGACGATCTGATCGGAAAGGGCCAGCATTTCATCCCAGGTTTCGGGGATGGCATAGCCAGCAGCTTCGAACTCAGCCTGGGGATACCAGACCTGGCTCTTGGCGTTGAAGCGGTGCCAGACACCGGCAATGATGTCGCCATCAGGACCAGCCATGGTGCCCATGTCCCACCAGCTCTGATTGTAGTTATCAAAGGAGGATTGGGGCAGGAAGGTGCTGACATCAACAACCTCGCCGCGAGCGACGAAGGTGCCGAGCAGACCTGGCTGTGGGAAGTCAACAATGTCGGGGGCATCGCCAGCGTCAACGCGCAGGGTGATGGAGGCTTCAAATTCCTTGGAGCCTTCATACTGGACGTCAATGCCAGTGGCCTCTTCAAAGGTAGCCACTGAATTGTCGAATTTGACCGCGTCTTCATCGGTGAAAGGACCGGTCATAGTTACCACGGTACCTTCATATTCACCGTTCATGGCGCGTTCATAGTAGGTGCCATCCGCAAGCGGTTGTGGCCCTTCATCAACTACGGGTTCGTCAGTTGCTTTACCGCCGCAGGCGCTAAGCAGGAGAGAACCCACGATCAAGAGGGCAATCAGCACCCAAAAGAAACGTTTAGTTTTCATTCTTCTAACTCCTTACAAATAGATGAAATAAAATTGGGGATACAGTGGTAAATTTGAGATGTCACCTCCTTAAAATCGAGTTAACTATAGCATAACACGTTTTTACGAAATAGATGATATTTGTATTAATGTGGCTTGTTTTTTGAATTCCTCCAGGGGCAGAAATACCTTCACTGGCCCGATGATTCCAATTTTATATTCTGCAATCGCCTGTCCCAATTTGGCAGCTTCAATGGCAGGCATTCCTTGCAATAACCCGGTTAATAGACCGGACCAGAACGCATCTCCAGCGCCAGTGACATCCTTTACTGGAATAGAATTAGCATGAATATGTACTCGATCCCCCGCTGAAGTTCCCAACAGTGCACCTTGACTGCCCATTGTGAGCGCAACAACAGCTGGTCCGAGATTTAAAAATAACTCCAGATATTCCACTGTTTT
>CAZHHT010000169.1:0-4729 GCA_964532455.1 uncultured Anaerolineales bacterium | reverse complement strand
CGAAGGCAGTCATCCATAGAGGGTTTGGTGACGGTGATCAGCTGGAAGATTTCCTTTAGGAAAAGTAGATAATCTGGCAGATCCGGCCAGATTCCAGGATGGTAATTGGGATCCAAAGAGATCAATAAACCAGCCTTGTGGGCGGCTTTCAGTAAATGATAAATTGTAGATCTGCAGGGATCCTGTGATAAAGCAAAAGCAGAAGTGTGAAGAGCTCTAGAATCAGCAATTGCTGAGATTAGCGGGTCAGTTAGTGTTAAACATCGATCAGCACCACGGTAAACAGAAAAATCTGGTGTTTCTGTTTGCCGGGAGACGGGAATGATAGTTGTGGGCGCTTTGGATGTGGATTGGAGATAAGTGAGGTTTACTCCGGCATCGGTGAGTTCTTTTCGCAGAAAAAAACCAAAACTATCTTGTCCCACACAAGCTCCCAGCGCAGCAGGAAAACCCAAACGTGACAGATTCATAGCGAGATTTGATACTTCACCGCCGGCAAATTTTTGGAAACTGCTGGTATCTTCCAGTGTATTCACAATCCTGGTGGATATTAAATCCACGACGGCTTCACCAAGTAAAAGAAATTTAGAGTTAGATTTTTCTATCATATGTCTTGAGAGATATTATGCCAGATATTTGGTGGGGTTTTACCTGTCAACATTCATCTTCTTGCCTGGTCTGCTCCCAGTGGGGAACACCCATTTGATGTCACAGGAGTTTCCCAAGTTTATCTGGTTGGAGGATTTTTGTCAAACTAATCCTGAAAGGATTGAACTTCCTTGTTCTCGATTATTAATTAGGAATTTTCAATAAGATAAACCTGTTTGCTATCGGGTAGGTTTTAGATTATTAAGTTTGTTTTGGACCTATAGTACAATTGACAGATATACTAGCAAGCAGGTATTCTGTGTGATTAAAATACTATCTATCAGCGATCAGGTTGACCCCCTGGTATACAGCGACAATCTCAAAGAACGCTATGGTGATGTAGATTTTGTTCTATCCTGTGGTGATTTGTCGTACATGTATTTGGAATATATCATCACCATTCTGAATTGTCCGCTCTATTTTGTGCATGGTAATCACGACCCTGTGCAGGAGTTAAATATGGGGGAACCCCGCCCTTATCCCTTCGGCGCCCATAATCTGCACAGAAAGATAATACGAAAACACGGGTTGCTATTGGCCGGGGTAGAAGGAAGTATTCGCTATAATCAAAGAACTCCCTACCAGTATACCCAGGGTATGATGTGGAGCCATGTCTTGCGGTTGATTCCGGGATTGATCTATAACAAACTTGTCCATGGACGGTATTTAGATATATTAATTACTCATGCGCCTTCAACGGGTGTGCATGAAGGATCCGATTGGACTCATCAGGGAATCAAAGCTTTCCGGTGGTTGGTCAATACTTTTCAGCCAAAATACCATTTTCATGGCCATATCCACTATTATCACCCAGATGAAGTTAATGTATCTCAAGTTGGAAAAACAAAGGTGATCAATACCTACAGATCCCAGATAACAGAATTAAAACCAGAAGATTCATCCCCCTGACCAGCTTCTATCAAACTATTCAATTTACCGGCAGATTAAGATTGGCAGCTGAATCTCTCGTAGTATCTGATCAACGACACTTCCCAGTACTACATCGAATAAGGATCTGCCTCTATAACCACCGATGAGAATTAGGTCAATCTCGCCACTCCTGGAGAGTCGGCCAACTTCATCCGGAACGGAGGATTGAGTTATCAGGTATTGTGCTTCAAGAGGGAATCTGGATAGGTAATCTTTTGCTTCTTTCTGCACTTTGACTGGATCGTCCAGTCCGTCAGCGCTGGTAATTATTTTCAGTGAGGATTGTCTTTGACTGCCGAGATAAGCCGCGATATACAGGGCTTCTTTTGCCTTTGTGCTGCCGTCAAACGCCAGGAGGATATTATTGAGATGGGCAATCTTTCCTGGAACGGTTAATATTGGCACCGGGCAGCTGCGAATGAGGGCGCTCAAGCCAGATTCCAGCCGATTAATCGGTTTATCTCCTGGTGGGTGATTAAGGGGAAGGATAATCAGGTCTGCAAATCGAGCGTGTTCGACCAAATTTTTGCCTATATCACCCTCTGAGACGAGAAAATCAAATCGTTTAATACCAGCATTGAGGCAGCGGGTTTCAAATTCCTTCTTGAGGTCGTGGTGATCCTTCTGACTGTTATCTGTCGCTTCGGGATGAATATGGATCCCATGAATCCGGCTGTTTTCCAACTTGGCGATCAGGATTGCCTGGTCGAGGGCATTCCAGGTATTCTGGGTGTTATCGAGAGCAAGGAGTAAATCAGTAAAAAGGTACTCTAAAACTGTAAATTCTATAAGCTTCTTCCGCCAAGTGCCGGGAGGAGGACCGCCTTCCAGCACATCCGGGATAATTTTTGCAAGCAATCCGGACAGGAATTCCCGAACAGGTTTTCTTCTTAGGGGGCTGTGCTTTTCGGTGAGATCAGATAATGCTGCTTCAGTACCGATATCCCAGCCTACTTCCTGTTCCAAATCACTTCGATGGTTTGCTGCCCATAAGTACAGGTCAGGTTCTGTTCGTTCTGGAAAATCACGCAGCATCCCTCTGCGCCGGATGATATTAACCACGGGCGAGAAAATTTCCTCATACCAGTGCAAAGCGGATTCCGAATAAGGAATTTCGCGCTGCTGTTCAATCCCCATGTAATAACGGTGGACTTCAATATGCTCCAGCAGGGTAGGATAGGCACCGGGTGTGGTCGCGTTCAGATCTATTCCGGGTTTTAAGTTATCCAGCTTTGTCTTTTCTAGAAATTTTACATACTCTGCCTTAATAATCAGATCGTCCGTTTTTATATCTTGGGGAAGGTTAACCCTGGTTTCAACTTCAGTAATATAAGCTTGAATGGATGTATTCCCCATATGTTTTGCCACAGAAACCCGGTGATTGCCGTCTTTAACAAAGTAAACCTCACCGATTTTATACACATCGATTGGAGAGAGGCCAGATAACCCTTTTGTATTCGCCATAACACGGGCCCAACGATCTTGACTGATTGACGCTTTTGGCAGAAATTTCCTCGTAAAATCATGGTACCTGCCAACGCTTCCTACAATAGCATCCAGCGGGACTTCAGCCAGCTGTTCAGTGCCTTTTTCAATCGCATGCAGCTGTTTCCGAACCTGCTCGTAAGAGAACAGCTTTACATCCTCGGGATTACCCGTCAACCGAGCTAGCAGCTCCTGAATAGCCGCACTTCGGCGGGCTTTATTATAATCGTTCAATGCTTGTATAAAGTCGCTTTTAATCATGAAATACTCCAGCTTTATTCCTTACCAAGTATATCCGATAAATCAAAACAATAATACTATATAGGATGCCAGATAGTACATCTTGGGACCGAGAAGGGTTTGAATTGGGTCGATTCCTGGCTGGGAATGAAAACGGTCAATAGATTTGTCTGGTAAACTAAAATCAATAGATCAATACTTAGAACATCGAGGATTATCGATGAAATATGTTAGCGTTAAAGAGATGATATCAATTGAAGAAGCAGCGAATGCCGCTGGTCATTCTTATGAGGCGATGATGGAGGCAGCCGGGAGGGGTCTGGCAGATGTGATCCAGAAAGAATTCGGGCACTCATCACAGAAAATGATAACGGCCCTGGTGGGTTCTGGGAATAACGGGGGTGATACACTCGTTGCTCTTGATTATCTGCTTCCCCGGGGCTGGCAAGCTTCAGCATTGCTGTTCCGGAAACGGTCTCCCCAAGATCCTCTGATGAAACGGGTTCGCAAAAATGGAGGTACTATCCTGGATTGCAGCGAGTATCCCCAGAGCTGTGACTCCATTCAGCAAGAGCTTGCCAAAGCGAATTTTATTCTTGATGGGGTGCTGGGAACCGGTATAAAACTCCCAATCCGGGAGCCTTTAGATGATCTGCTGGGCTTCGTCAAGAAAGAATTGGATGGGCTTAGAAAAAGACCACCAATTATTGCTGTAGATTGTCCATCCGGTATTGATTGTGATTCGGGGGAAGCTGCTCAAATATGCCTGAGAGCAGATCTCACCGTAACGATGGCGGCTGTAAAACAGGGTTTACTTCGATTCCCTGCCTATGATTATGTAGGAGATCTTCAACTGGTTGAGATAGGATTGCCTGATGGATTACCTGAAATGGAGAATATCAGACGCGAAGTTATTGATGCTGAATGGGTAAAGCAGATCCTGCCGGAGAGGCCTCTAAACGCTCATAAAGGGACATTTGGGACTGCTCTTATCATCGCAGGATCTGTGAACTATCCTGGGGCTGCTATCCTGGCAGGAGAATCTGCTTACAGGATTGGGGCAGGATTGGTCACCATGGCGGTCCCGGAAACGATTTACTCTGGTGTAATTGGGAACATACCAGAAGCTACCTGGATCCAACTGGATGATCTAGATGGGGCGATTTCTTCGTCAGCCATTGAACAGATCAAAGGGGCCCTTGAACGACCAACAGCCTGTCTTATTGGTCCAGGGTTGGGAATAAATTATTGTTCCAGAGACTTTCTGAATAAGGTGCTGCGCCTGAAGAATCTACCGCCGCTGGTGCTGGATGCAGACGGGTTAAGATTAGCGGCAAACACTAAGGATTGGCCTGGGGTAATACCTGCTAGAAGTGTATTAACCCCTCATCCAGGAGAAATGTCTTATTTAACCGGTTTACCAGTT
>CAZHHT010000168.1:0-6588 GCA_964532455.1 uncultured Anaerolineales bacterium | reverse complement strand
CAGGTTGGGTCGCCACGTCGACCCTTGACAAATTAGGCCTTCTCATGGAAGTAAACTGAAAAATTCGCTGAATCAGAAAGATCCGGTGGAAGTTCCGCCGGATCTTTTTTTAATTTCCGGTGAAATGAATGCTTCTCTTTGTCCAGGAATATGGATTTGGTGGCAACCGATCATAAATAGGTAATATACGAAGAGAGAATGAGTTCAAAATTGATGATTTATATAAAATATTTATAAATAAGCGCCGCTTTCCTTTTCAGAACTGCATATTTTGTTTTAAATTTGGTAAAATGGGTGAGTGAAATTGCTGTTCTATTACTTTGAGGATAAGGAGTTGAGAGTATGAGCAAGAAAGAATTAGGAATAAAACCTTTGGGCGTACGAGTTGTGATTCAACCTATTGAGGAAGAAAGCAGAACTGACAGTGGATTATACATTCCGGATACTGCAAAAGAAAAACCCCAATCTGGTGTTGTCGTTGCTGTTGGTGAAGGCAGCAAAAAAATACCTATCACTGTCACAGTTGGCCAGAAAGTCCTTTTCCCGAAATATACCGGCACTGAAATAAAATTAGGAAGTGATGAATATATCATCATGGACTTTGATAAAGTTCTGGCAGTCTTGAAGTAGATCATTAAATGACTGAATCTTCACAGAATGTCCTTCAATGTCTAATTATCGGCTCCGGTCCGGCAGGTTTATCTGCAGCGTTGTACGCTGCCAGGGCAAATTTGAACCCGGTAGTCCTCTCTGGTATGGATTTAGGAGGGCAAGTATCAAAAACTGACGTGGTAGAGAATTACCCCGGTTTTCCGGAAGGAATTGATGGACCAGAATTGGTTTCCTTGTTTCAAAAGCAAGCGGAGCGCTTTGGTGCTGAAATCGTGTTTGACTCTGTTACCGATGTAGACCTCTCGGAGCGGCCATTTAAGGTCACGACTTACGGCGGAGAATATTTGGCAGAATCCCTGGTCGTCACTACCGGCGCCTCAGTCCGGGAACTCGGTGTCCCTGGAGAGACTGAATTTACAGGACGAGGGGTTTCTTACTGCGCTACCTGTGATGGGCATTTCTTCCAGGAAAAAGACCTTATCTTGGTAGGCGGAGGCGACAGTGCATTAAAGGAAGGCATCTTCCTTACCCGGTTTGCCAAATCGGTGACAATTGTTCACCGGAGAGACGAACTCCGCGGAGGTGTTTACCTGGCAAATAAAGCCAAAGAGAACCCAAAGATCAATTTTGTCTGGGACACCATTGTGACAGAAATCATTGGGGATGGGACTGTAAACTCTGTCCGGCTAAAAAATAAGAAAACCGGTGAGGAAGAAATCAGATCAACAAATGGTGTGTTTATTTTCATCGGTCATATTCCAAACACCGACCTGTTTAAGGGTCAGTTGGAAATGGATGAAAATAAGTACCTGATGGTAGATAAACAAATGCATACCAGTCTGCCTGGAGTATTTGCTGCTGGAGAAGTTGGCGATCCTCATTTTCAGCAGGTAGTAATTTCTGCCGGGATGGGAGTTGCCGCTGCTATGGAAGTGGTTGAGTTTTTGGAAGAAGAGTCGTAATCGCGCAGGATGCGTAATCCTACAAGGGTTATGCATCCTTTGTTATTAACAAAAAAGGTCCCGGAGTTTTTGAAACTCCGGGACCTTTTTGTTTATTAGAAGTTAAGCTTCCTCTGCTTCCCGCATCGCATTAAACGCCGCAATGCTGACCTCGATGATTTCCAGTGAAGGTTCGTTGGTAGTCAGCCGCTGCAAGGCGAGATTGGGTTTTATCAGCCACTTAATGACGGGATGATACTGGTTTTCCGCAGTCCACTTAAGGTATTCGTATGCTACACCGGCAAGCAATGGCAGCAGCAGAATCCGGCTGGCTAGACGCCAGAATAGTGTCATTGGTCCCAGGGCAGTAAATAGAAAAATAGAAAAAAGCACCACAATCAGCAGAAACGCCGTACCGCAGCGGGGATGTTCCCGGCTGAAAGGTTTCACTTTCTCCGGGACCAGCTCAACGCTAGCCTCAAAAGTGTTGATCACTTTATGTTCTGCGCCGTGATAAGAAAACACCCGTTTGATATCCTTCACCTGGCCGATCACCCACATATACAAGATTAAGAACACCAGGCGGACCAAACCTTCCAGCAGGTTCCCCAGCCAGGCATTCCAGCCCCAAAAATGCTCTACAGCTTGTCCCAGACCGGCTGGGACTAAAAAGAAGACCACAACCGCGATTGACATAGAGAGAGCAAAGGTAAAAAATAACGCTGGGCCCTCAATATTTTCTTCTTCGCCAGTTTGAATGTTTGCAGAGATGGTTAGTGCTTTCATGCCCAGAATAAGCGCGTCATAAAGACCGATCAATCCGCGCAAGAAAGGTATTTGCATGATCCGGCTTTGATAGATTTTGTTTAATTCTTCCTTGTGAATGATGATTTTCCCATCAGGGGCTCGCATGGCGATAGCCGCTGCTTTTTTGCCCCGCATCATCACGCCTTCAATAACTGCCTGCCCACCATAGTTGGGCAGTTTGGTTGTATATTCTTTTTGGTTTTTCATAACTTATAAATTGAAGAAGAAGTGAACCAGGGCTTCAATTCCCTTGTAGAATGTAGGTAAGTGGATTTTTTCATTGGGTCCGTGCATATTGTCACCGGGAATACTGAAACCAATATTTACCGAATCAACTCCCAGAGATTGCTGGACGTGCACAACAACTGGAACACTTCCACCTGATCGTGTAAAGAGTAGGCGGTTTCCCCAGACGGTTTCTGCGGCTTTAGCGTAGGCGTTGATCCAGACGGATTTTCTGTCGCTGATTGATGGGCGATCTCCGGCTAACTTGTCGAGCTGCCAGGTGACAGTATCCGGCGTGTTTTCTTCAAGGTAGGTTTTGAACTGTTCGTAAACCTCGTCTGGGTCTTGTTCCGGGACCAGGCGGGTAGAAACTTTTGCCATTGCATAAGCCGGCAAAACAGTTTTTTGTCCTTCTCCGATAAAACCGGAATAGAGGCCATTAATTTCCAGTGTCGGCCTGGCACCCGTCCTTTCTATAGCAGTGTAACCTTCCTCTCCCCACAGCTTGGGAACACCTGCCCGTTTGAGGAAAGAATCATCACCAATCGGCAGCCGGTTAAGTTCATCTCGCTCCTCCTTTTCCAGCGGCAGAATCTTATCATAGAAACCCTTCAGAGTTACTCGACCCTGGTTGTCATGTAAACCGGACAGTAAATCGGTCATAACCTGGGCAGGATTATGGATAACTCCACCAAACGTTCCAGAATGCAAATCCTGTTTGGGTCCCTGGATCCTGAGTTCAAAATAAGCGATTCCGCGCAGGGCGTAGGTGATGCTTGGTAGATCCGGCCCGATCATTCCGGTATCAGGGTTAAGGAAAAAATCACATGCCAGCAGATCAGTATTTTCTTTAATGAATCCTTCCAGGTGGGATCCGCCGATTTCTTCTTCTCCCTCAATCAGGAATTTTATATTGATCGGTAGCTCTCCGGTTTGCAGTATGGCCTCCACAGCACTGAAACAGGCAATGATTTGGCCCTTCATGTCTGTTGAACCCCGGGCGAAAAGATTTTCTCCTACTACTGTTGGGGTAAATGGATCCGTTTTCCATTCCTGGATCGGATCCTCCGGCTGGACATCATAATGACCGTAAATTAATACTGTTGGTTTATCTTCGCCTGCGTTAAGATTTTCACCATACACAATGGGATGGCGGGGTGTAGGAAAAATTTCAGCACGGGTCATGCCAAGATCATACAGTTCCTTCTCTATCCACTTGGCAGCGTTCTGAATATCTTCTTTGCGATTCGGATCAGTAGATACTGATGGGATGGCGATAATCTCTTTCATTTTTGCCAGGGTTTTCTGGCGGTGATCCTGGGAATACTTTAAAGCTGCGTTTCGATGTTCTGTCATGGGGTAAAACCTCCACAAAAACTATTTAATCCAGTTTTTTCACTGTAATGATTTTACCGCAGGTCTGCACTTGTGTGAATTGAATTGCAGTGTAAATGAATACCAGTAAAAAACAGAATTACATTTGACAGGATACAAAGAGTATTTTTTTTACCGATGATAATATCTTTCTCTCAGGTATAATAGTTTGCGCTCTTTAACGATGGACTTGATCGATGATAAAAACATCTAGAGGTACTTTAAAGCAGGATCCTGAGGAAACAATAAACGAAGCAGATTAAATAGTTCATTACTGGTTAGGCATCTGGAAAAATTATCCATTTATCATGAGGTCAAATATGAGTTTATTTCAGGAGTATATTCAACCCGATACGATTAAAGAGGCTGTAGAAAACCTTACCAATGCGCCAGGGTCTGTCGCTGTGATTGCCGGTGGGACAGATTTGCTGCTGGATATTCGGCAGGGCCGTCATCAGGCAGTGGATCGAGTGGTTGATATTTCCGGTATCTCTGAAATGCGGGTGGTTGCCCTGGAGGAAAAATTTATTTATCTGGGCGCCGGGGTTACCCATAAACAGATTATCAGCAATCCACTGCTGCAGGATTATGCTCAATGTGTTGTGGAGGGCTGCGGTTTGATCGGTGGACCCCAGGTTAGAAATGTGGCTACGATTGGAGGAAATGTTTCCCACGCCTTGCCGGCAGGAGATGGAACCATTTCATTATTGGCATTAGATACAGAAGTCTGCATTGCATCAACGGATGGAGTCAGATGGCAGCCGCTTATAGAAATATTTGCCGGCCCTGGAAAGGTAACGTTTGACCGGAAACATGAACTGGTTGTTGGATTCCGGTTTCCTGCCAAGGGACCCCGGGAAGGGTCTGCCTTCGATCGAGTGATGCGTCATCAGGGAGTAGCGATCGCGATCCTAAACATGGCCGGGTGGGTGAAATTGGATGAAAATGGGAACGTTGAAAATGTTCGCGTATCCTGTGGTCCGGCAGGACCAAAACCATTTCGAGCGCGGAAAACTGAAGGATTTATCAAAGGAAAATCCTGGGATGAGGTTACTTACCAGGAAGCTTGCCGGATTCTGGCTGAAGAAGTCAGCTTAAGGACCAGCGCTCACAGAGCGACAAAAGAATACCGTCATAAATTACTCCCGGTGCTGCTCCAGAAAGTCCTGGACAGCGCGGTTGAGAGAGCTAAACTTTAACTGGTTGAGATGGAGTGAAGAAATGAAATCTTTGACTTTTTGGGTTAATGACAAAAAACAAATGCTTGACGTAGAAGCTGGCGAAATGCTGGCCGATGTCTTGCGCTATCGCCTGGGTTTAACGGGCACAAAAATCAGCTGTGGTGAATCGGAATGTGGTGTGTGCACTGTTCTGGTTGAGGGAGAGCCGGTATTATCCTGCAATTATCCCGTCTTTAAGGCTGCTGGAAAACACGTTACCACGATCGAAGGATTAGCGCAGGGGGAAAAATTACATCCCCTGCAGGAAGCCTTTATTAAAAAAGGTGCTGTACAATGCGGTTTTTGCACTCCCGGTCAGATCATGACGGCAGCGGCTTTGTTGAATTCAAAGCCGGATCCGACTGACCAGGATATAGAATATGCATTAAACGATACACTTTGCCGATGCGGAACCTATCCCGCAATTGTGAATGCCATTCATGCTGCTTCAGACAAGATTAATCACAATAAACCAATCGAATTTCCCAGTTATGAGTTTGAGGGCGAGCTTGACGTTGTTGGGCAGGTAGTCGCTCGTCCGGAAGCCCAGCAAAAAACCACCGGTGCAGCAATATATACAGACGACATTGTCTTTCCAGAGATGTTGTTTGGCGCTACGCTGCGAGCCGGGATTCCCCACGGCAGACTAATAAAGCTGGATAGTTCCAAAGCAAAAAAACTCTCCGGTGTCCAGGCAGTGCTCACAGTCGAGGATATTCCCGGACGTATTAACCACGGTTTGATCATTCAAGATTGGCCAGCTTTGGTGGGAGTAGGGGAAAAGGTCCGCTACGTGGGTGATGCAGTTGCTATTGTCGCAGCGGATACACCGGAGATAGCTCAAAAAGCCCTGACATTAATTGACGTGGAATATGAGCTGTTACCGGTAGTTACCGATCCTGTTGAGGCTAAAGCGGATGATGCCCCCCTGGTTCATAAAGAGGGCAATTTACTTAAACACATTAAAGTAAACAGGGGAGATATTAACTTGGGGTTTGAGCAGGCGGAAATCATTATTGAGGATACCTACTATACTCCCTCCTATGAACATGCGTTCATGGAACCGGAATGCAGCATTGCCCGACCCCTTGACGATGGGGGATTTGAAGTTTATGTTGGATCACAAATTGCCTATGCTGACCGGGACCAGGTTGCAGCTGCCCTGGATCTTCCCCTGGAGAAAGTACGTGTGCGAGGTCCCTTGACCGGAGGTGGTTTTGGAGGGAAAGAAGATATAGCAGGCCAAATCCATGCAGCGATACTGGCGCAGGTAACCGGAAAGCCTGTCAAGGTCCTCTATGACCGTCAAGAGAGCATGCTGGTTCACCCGAAGCGCCATGCTACTCAAATCAGAGTCAAACTAGGACTTAAGCGGGATGGAACACTCACAGCAGCTCAGACTGAACTCT
>CAZHHT010000167.1:0-6590 GCA_964532455.1 uncultured Anaerolineales bacterium | reverse complement strand
GAAAAATAATCATATGTTTTATGAAAACCTGCTTGTTTTACCAACCCGTCATAATATGAGAAATTGTAGGAGATGCCCATAGCAGGGATTTGGTCAAAACCTTCTACTAACAAGCCAATTCCGTCTCCTTGAAGGAGTCCTTTTGGTCCATAAACATGATCATGTCCCCGTTCTCTGGCCCAGTTGGAAACTGATTTAAAAAGAGCATTGGACACAGAGGAATCATTTATTGAATCAAAAAAATAAAAAAAGGCAATATTACTATGATTGGTTTTGTTGAAGCGGCTGTTGGAGATTGCACTTATTCTTCCCAGGGTTTTGCAGTTATTTTCTGCGATAAAAAAATCCGCGGCAGAGTGTTGATAAAACGGGTAGGAAGAACGATCTAATATGAAGCGTGTATCTGAGCGCATCTGTGGAACCCAGTAAGGACTTTTTCTATATAGATCAAAGGGCATCTGAATAAATTTTTTTATGTCAGATTTATTTTCGGTATCAATTAAACGGACATTCATCCAGGTCCTCCAAGTTTCCAAAAACAATAAAAAGATTATACCGTGAAGCGGAATAATCTATTACATATTGAAATATTCCGGTGGTGGAGGGGAGGTTTTGGGCAATGTATCAGAAGCTTTTAGCAGATTTGAGAACGACTGGCTATAAACATTTAACCGTTAAAATTGGTTTGATCTTCAAAAGGGGTCATTTGGGGAATAATCGGGATTGCATTTTATTGATGGATATTAGGAGGAAGGCAGGCAGTGTATCCGTTATGATTTTAACCATTAGGGACCTTTTTTAGTAAGATATGCGGTCATTTTAGAAATTGCGCATAGGCATTACTTACTTTAATTCAGGATAATATTGTCATAATCTTCTCTTTTTTTTAAATTTAAAAAATTAACGTAAATTATTTTATGAAATTTTTCTTTAAATGTAAAAAATTTGAATGGAAAATCTATGGTAAACTGAAAAAGGAGTCATTAGAAACAGGCATTTAATAAATTGGGCGGAAACTTAGCGGGCTAGAGGAGTCAATAGTATGAAATTTCATATCTTGATCATTGACGATAATGCAAAGACGTTGGAAGTGCTTAAGCTTTCTTTGGAAAGGGCAGGCTTTCGAGTAACAACGGCTGAGTCCTGGCAGAACGTAGAAGACAAAATTAAGATAGGATACAGGGTAAAAGATCCTTTTGACCTGATTGTTTTGGATTTGATGATTCCAGAAAGATCTGGATTTGAAATATTGCGCTCGCTGCATATTGTTCTGGTCCCAATGCCTCCAGTAATTGTATTAAGTGCAATTACTGATGTAAAAAAGAAAATCGAGGCAAGAGAATTGGGTGTAGCAAAATACCTTACCAAGCCTACTACTCCAGACAGGTTAGTCAAAGCTATCCGGGATGTGTTGATTTAGAAGATTAATAGATGTTGTACTTGAGCAAACAATCAAGAGCGGGGGAAATAAAACTTTCTTCGTTGTCCTGAAAAATGACAAGAATTGACAGGTTAGGCGTTTCTGGAATCCCGAATATTGGGAGAATCCTGGTGTTAGTGCCGGCCTGTGATTTTCCGATGTAGCTGAGGCTGTTCAAAGTTTCTCCAATTAATGCATTTGCTACAGACTGAGATGGCGTTAACAGGGCTGAGGTTGCGATTGCCAATTCTCCAAAAAGAACATCCTCGAAAATTAAACGAAGTGGATGGTCATTGTAATAAACCAACAATTCTATAGGTCCGGAAAGGCCACTCCGAGGAATTACAGACCAGTCTTGGATTGTACCCACAATGATAGATCGTAGGTCAGCCAATGATAGAAATGTTAAATTATTATCTGGTGAAACGATAACAACAATTTCTTCTGTTCCGATAACAACGGAAGTGATTGCGTCTGTATTCAGAGCAGGATAAAGAGCAGGATTCCCCTGCCAGATCAAGAGATTGAACTCGGTAGGATTAGGATATGGTTCTGTGTAGGTTTTTGTTTGTAATGATCCGCCAGGTATAGTCTTGGCGCAATTAAGAATTGTAGATAAAACCTGGTCGCTTAAATCTGCTGGCAAACCAACCAAGAAAGGCTTAGGAGTCAAAGGTAAAGGGAAAACGTCATCCGCCTGGCAGCCGCCAATAAGGAGAAATGAGATCAAAGTAAGAAAAAGCATAATTTGTTTCATTTGAGATTGGCTAAAGGGATAACAATATAAAAAAGATAAGTCCTACTGCACCACAATATCCAGCAAAGAGGTAGAGAGACTTTTTTGAGAGGTAAGTTATAAACCAGCGGATTGCCAGGTATCCAACCAGGGCAGCTGTAATGAAACCCGCAATGTAGATTGGCAGATTGGAAATAAGTTCGGGGGATAATAGCAGGTCTGAAATAGCAAGAACACCTGCTGCAGACATCACCGGCACAGACATTAGAAATGAAAATCTAGCTGAAGACTCTCGGTTAAAACCACGAAGCATGCCGCCGGAAATCGTCGAACCAGAACGGGAGATACCAGGGAATAAGGCAAAAACCTGGAAAAAACCTATCCAGAGTGAGTCAAGCCAACTTGCTGTATCAAGAGACCTGTCGCGGGAGCCAAAAATTTCGGCAATTAGCAAAAAGATACCTGTAATAATTAGGAAGATAGCTGCTGCTTTTGGATTGCTAAAAGCCATTTCAAACGTGTCTTTGAAGAATATTGCTGCTACCCCGGCTGGTATAGTGGCAAGAATCAGATACCAGCCCAAGCGGGAATGAAGATCGTATAAGGGCTTACGGTAAACGATTCCTATATACATGGATTTTAGGATATGGAGCAGATCTTTCCAATAATAAATAATCACTGCAGTAAGCGTGGCTACTTGGATTAAAACATCAAAAATAAAGGCTTCTTGAGGAGGGATATCCCAACCAAAAACGTATGGAGCTAAAACTAAATGTCCTGAACTGGATATGGGTAAAAATTCTGATGCGCCCTGGATAATTCCCAGGATGATTGATTGCAATAAGCTCATAATTAGCATCCATTGTTCTGCGCGTATTCAAAATAAATTTTAGTAAATTCGCCAATAGTTCCATCCATGATCGCAGAACGAAGCTTTGATGTCAGGTCAATCAGAATATGAAGGTTATGGATAGACAACAAAATTGGCGCCAGAAGCTCATTGGATTTTACTAGATGGCGAAGATAGGATCTTGAAAAATTCTGGCATGTGTAACAAGAACAATCTTCAACCAGCGGCCTGGGATCTTTTTCGTATATTTTTCTGGAGATATTGATTCGGCCGTATCTAGTAAAAGCTGACTTGTGCCTTGCCAGCCTGGTGGGATTAACAGAATCAAACAAGTCGATCCCTCGGGAAACTCCCTGAACGATATCAAGGGGTGTGCCAACGCCCATTAGATAGCGAGGTTTATTCTCTGGGAGGAGATTTGTGACCAGTTCAATTATTTCCAGCATTTCAGATTTCTTCTCCCCCACAGATAACCCTCCAATTGCATTGCCGGGGAAATCTAGTTCTGCAGTATACTGTGCCGATTGAATGCGAAGGTCAGGAAATATCCCGCCTTGGACAATACCAAAAAGTGCTTGATCTTTTCGGGTATGGGCTTCTTGACAGCGCTCTGCCCATTTGTGGGTTCTGCTTAGAGCAGTTTCATTATAAGACCGGTCATAAGGCTCTGAGCATTCATCAAAACACATAATGATATCAGCTCCCAGGTGTTCCTGTATTTTAATAGCCTTTTCTGGAGTAAAAACATGGGATGAACCATCAATATGGCTTTGGAAGGTTACGCCTTGGTCATCGATGTCATTGATTTTACCGAGGGAAAAGACCTGAAATCCGCCGGAGTCTGTGAGAATGGGTTTATCCCAGTTCATAAAGCTGTGTAAATCACCCATGTCAGCGATCACCTCGGCACCTGGTCGAAGATAAAGATGGTAAGTATTGGCGAGAAGAATCTGGGCATTCATCTCATGTAATTGGGCGGGAGTAACTCCCTTGACTGCTGCCTGGGTTCCAACAGGAGCAAAAGTTGGGGTAAGGATAGGGCCATGGGGCGTTGAAAATGTGCCAGCCCGGGCATTGCCGTCAACCGCTTGGAGATCAAAAGAAAAATGATGAGTCATAGCGTGATTATATACCAAATCTTTTTTCGGTTTTGATCTTTGTGATGGAGGATGATAAAACCCCATCGTGTTATAATATTCAACGTTCTCTGTAAAAAAAATAATCATTTAAGTAAATAAGGGACAATAAAAAGGAGCAGTAAATGGAACGTTTGAATGTACCAGGACCTAAGGCAAAAAGGATCGTCGCGGAAGATAGTAAGTATATCTCGAATTCCTATCCAAGAGCCTATCCATTTGTAATGGATCATGGAAAAGGAACGGAGGTTTGGGATGTCGATGGGAATCGGTATCTTGATTTCGCTGCAGGAATCGCCGTCACCGGAACTGGGCACAGTCATCCTGAAGTAGTACAAGCGATAAAAGACCAAGCTGATAAATTTCTTCACATATCTTCGGATTTTTACCATCCAATTTGGGTAGAACTTGCAAAAAGACTTGATAGAATCGCGCCGTTCGACGAAGATTCTGCATCATTTATGACAAATTCTGGAACCGAAAGCGTAGAGGCTGCTATTAAACTTGCTAGATTCCATACCGGACGATCACAATTTATCGGATTTTTAGGGGGATTTCATGGACGAACTTACGGATCCCTGGCTTTTACTGCTAGTAAGCCGGTTTATCGCCATGGTTTTTTCCCTTTGATGAATGGGGTAGTTCATGCACCTTATCCGGATCCATTCAGGCAAATCTTAAAATCACACGAGGGTGAACCTTATGGAGAAACTGTTGTTCGTTACATAGAAGAACAATTAATCGGCAGGGTGCTTCCTGCTGATGACATTGCTGGAATATTAATTGAGCCGATTCAAGGAGAGGGGGGATACATAGTGCCGGCTGAAGGCTTCTTCCCCGCTCTCAGAAAACTGTGCGATAAACACGGGATTCTGCTGATTGCCGATGAAGTTCAATCTGGTATGGGAAGGACAGGGAAATGGTGGGCGATTGAACATTTTGATGTAATACCGGATATTATTACCACAGCAAAAGGTATTGCATCAGGCATCCCGCTGGGAGCGATCATAGCCAAAAAGAGTGTTATGAACTGGCCAAAAGGAGCTCATGGCAATACCTTCGGCGGAAATCCTATTGCGTCTGCAGCAGCGATTGCGACTATTGATTTGATAGAAAGGGAATACCTACAGAACGCGGCAGAAATGGGTCAATATATGATAGGGGCGTTGGAAGAGATTAAATCTAGTCATAACAGTATTGGTGATGTCAGGGGAATTGGATTAATGCTTGGTGTTGAATTTGTAAAAGATCACAAATCTAAAAAACCCGATGCAGAAATCAGAGAAAAGGTCGAGAGGCTGTCATTTGAGCATGGATTGGTCACGCTTGGCTGTGGTAAAAGCACAATCCGATTTGCTCCTCCCTTGTCTATAACAAAAGGTGAAATTGATGAAGGCCTGCAGATTTTTAACCATGCAGTTGGATTGGCAGAACAAGGGGAATAATATATTAGATTCAAATATTGAACTACAAAGAAGAATGAATGCTACCTGATCATCGGATCCGACAGAGAGATTATCTGCTTGAAATTACACGCAGTCTTACTCAGGAATTAGATCTTGATAAGCTGCTTCAGCGGATTCTAGAATTGGCTGCTGAAATGCTCGCAGGAAAGGCCGGACTAATAGCCTTAAGAGAAGAACAGGGCGGTTGGAATATTGGCGCGTCTTATGAAATTCAACCAACATTTTTGCAATATGTAAAACCCATACTGGCCGAGGTTCCGGAGAATGACGAACAAGCGGGACTGGAATTACCTGAAGTAAATCGACTGCTTCAGCTGCTTACAAAACGGGCAAGCATGAATTTATTAACTGGCGTGGGGTTACCGCTGATATCCGAAAAACGGGTCATTGGACTGATTTTTATTTTTAGAGGGTATCAGGGAACATTTTCGCAAAATGATCGGGCAATATTACAAAGTTTTGCTGATCAAGCAGCTATAGCTGTAATCAATGCACAATTGTACACTCAGGTTTCCCGTGAGAAGAGGAGGCTGGGTGCTTTATTAGATTCTGCTGCGGACGGAATTGTAATCATGTCAGCAGACCACAAAATTGAAAAATGCAACCAGGCGTTAGCCAGGATTTTAAGAAAAGATGTCAATGAGATTGAAGGAAAAGAACACAAACAGATAATCAACTGGGGATCAAGACAGCAAGGAAAGACACTTGAAGAAGCTGAACTTAATGGCTGGCCACTGACAGCAAAAGCAATTTTATATGTGGAAGGCGAATTACGGCGGCCTTCAGGAGAAATGGTACCTGTTGGTATTACCTATGCTCCTTTGTTATCAGGTGAAGGTAAACTAATAAATATTATTGGATCAGTGAGAGATATCACAAATTTCCGGGAAGCAGATGAAATTAAAAGCGTATTTGTTTCAATAATCAGTCACGAGCTGAAGACTCCAGTTGCTTTAATAAAAGGATATGTCGGGACTTTGAG
>CAZHHT010000166.1:0-6695 GCA_964532455.1 uncultured Anaerolineales bacterium | reverse complement strand
GTTAATTTCTTAAGATTTGCTGCTTTTTACCCCCCTTTTTTCAGTAGAGCCAACTATTTAACATTAAACACGCTAGCGCAGGAGAGCCTGTTATTGTCTTCGCTAGAGCGGGAGAGCCTGTTATTGTCTTCGCTATAGCGGGAGAGGCAGCTCCCGCGGGCAAGATACACGGGAGATCTGTCGCTCTCCCTCGAGCGTGATAATGACAGCAAAAACAGGAACCCTTCGACTGCGCTTCAATCTCCCTCTCACTCAGTCACCAAATCTCCTAGTCTTCTTTATCTTCCTCCCCCGAGCGGATGCTGGAAATTGTAGCTAGGGAGCAGGAGTTTGAGTAGGCGTTGGCGTATCTGTCGCGGTAGGCGTGAGTGTACTTGTTACTGTGGGGGTCTCACTCGCCGTGGGTGATAAAGTCGGTGTGGGTGAAAGAGTGACCGTCGGTGTGGGAGTCTCTGTGGGTGTGGGGGTCGGCGTCGGTACTTGAATATTTATTTGAATTCTTTTCTCCGCAAATCCATCATTTGTGCTTGTCATATACAATCGCAGTGTGACCCACCCGGTTGGCAGTTCATTAATATCCCAGGAAGTAATTTCTGTCATTTCTGAAAGCGGGTTATCAATCACCTCAAGAATTTCCCACTGAACTGGATCCTTACCAGTTCCGTATTCCAGGCGGGCTTTGTCAAAAGCTCCGGTTGCATTTGCTTTGGCAAAAATCTTTAACGGACCGGAGGTAACAACATCATCTTGTCTGGGGGATGCAAACTCCATAATGGGCCGGGGGTCATCAGCATCACAAACATTATCCTCCTTGATAACGTAAGCGTGCCTAGTGAATCCCATACTCTTCGCCCAATCCTTGCCCTGATTTTTTGTTGTTACCCACTTAATTGCCCAAGGATCATCCAGATGAATGCCCATTTTTTTCCCAAGATGCTCGGAGCATTCCTCCGAGGCCAGTTTTTTTGTCCAGGTATCTACCATCACTTCTTCCCATAAATCCTGATCTGCAGGCAGTGGCGGCTGATCCGCAGCAAAATACTCACTGCGCTGACTGGGACAATATTTGGAAGGTTCTGTCCCGGAAACCGCGCAAATTACCCGTTCAGTAATCCCCGCTGGTCTTGAAAATCCAGTAGGATTTCCCCCGGTCAACTGCTGGATTCCTTCCTGCATAACCTGAGCCCAGATTGGCGCAGCTCCCGTCAAACCGCTGGTATCCTGCATGGGAGTATAGTCTGCATTGCCAACCCAGACTCCTACAGCCAGATCAGGTGTATAACCCAGAGTCCAGTTATCACGGAAATCATTAGTTGTACCTGTTTTTGCGGCTGCTTTAAAAGGAAGGTTAATAATCGAATTCGTTCCAAAAGCAGGGATGCGGGCGTGATAATCTGACAAGATTGAAGAGATTAGGAAAGCATGTTCTGGTCGAATAACCTGTTCTCCTGCCAGCGGCTGGTGTTCAAAGATCAAGTTTCCCTGGTAATCTTCAATTCTGGTGATTGCTACGGTAGGAATCTGCCGACCGCCATTTGCGAAGGTAGCATACACCTCTGTTAACTCCAGCAGAGCAACATCACCGCCACCCAGAGTTAGGGAAAGTCCATAATCATTCCTGGTAAAGGTTGATATACCCAATCGCTGAGCAAATGGAATTAATCCTTCCTCTTTTTGTGTTTCCGGGTCATCATAAATGCCAACAAAATTTAATGCCTTCACAGCCGGGATATTATATGAATTTGCCAACGCAGAGCGCAGCGTAACTGGCCCGTGATGATTTTCATCATAGTTTACTGGAATATAAGGATCCCGGGGATCATTCGGGTCTCCCGAGGGAGGAAACTCTGAACGCACATCCCAAATCAGGGTAGCGGGAGTCCAACCCTTTTCAAAAGCCGCCACGTAGGTTAAAGGTTTTATAGAGGAACCCGGCTGCCGGGGGCTGAGCGTCATATTGATTTCCCCCTGGATGTCCTTATTATCAAAATCCGCTGATCCTACCATCGCTAGAATTTCCCCGGAAGCAGGGCGAAGGGCTACCAAAGCGCCATTGGTTACATGCTTTCCCTGGAGCTTTTCGACCTGTTCAAAGACAATTTGCTGTGCTCGATCCTGCAGACCAGGATCAAGTGTTGTGTACACAGTAAATCCCGAACGATAGATGGTTTGCGGGTCATAAATGCTCTCCAGGAGAGATCGGATGTAATAGACCCAGTGGGGATATAAAAGCTCGGTATAGGGTACTTCAAATTGGTAGGAGCGGATTTCCTCTGCTGCTGCAATCGCTTCCTCCACCCCGATACAGATCCGCTGCAGATTATTGCTTACAAATATACAACCATCTTCCTGGCTGGTTTGATACATCAAAACTATAACACTTTCATGGCGGCCAAGAGTCACATCCCGGTTGGTGTATATATCATAAACAGCAGGAAGCTGTGGCAATCCTGCCAGAAACGATGCCTGACCCAGTGTAAGATACTGTGCTGAAGTACTGAAATAGGTCTGGGCAGCTGCTTCTACGCCATAGGACAGGTTGCCGAAGTTAATCTCGTTCAAATACAGCTCAAGAATCTCATCCTTTGAATATCGTCGGGTGATCTCCGCCGCTAGAATCGCTTCCCTGAGCTTCCGGGTATATGTTCGGCTTACTTGCTCTTCTGGAGAGAGCAGCAGCATCTTGGTCAATTGCTGAGTGATAGTGGAAGCTCCGGAAACAATTTCATCACTGACCAGGTTGTACCAGAACGATCTGGCAATCGCCAGAACATCATATCCAGGATGACTGTAAAAATTTGAATCCTCTGTCGCTATCGTTGCCGCAACCAGGTAAGGAGAGATTTTATCCAAAGGGACATAGGTTCTCCGTCCAGCATTAGGATCTAACAGCTCATACAACACATTTCCTTCTCTGTCCAGTATCCTCGTTGTCTCAAATTTGGCAGCCTGTTCTCTCAGATCCTCTACCGCCGGAAGAGTCGCAGCAATCCTGTTATAGTGAATAATAGCAAATGATCCGGCTATAAGCGCCAACACGACACCAGTAAACAAAGCCATCACTAGCATTCTTAAAATACATCCCCATTCCTGTCCCCGATTCCATCCGCCGGGACCAGATTTTTTCCACCACGACATAAGTTTAGATGAATTATCTGGCGGTAAAGCAGCTGTTCTATATCGGCTAATTGATGCGGGAGATGTTTTTCCCCGTAAAGGCGCTTCGCCCATCCGCCGGGGAAGCGGCATTCCCCGCGCATCCAGTGCCGGGGGGGGTGTATGGGGAGTGGCGCCTAAGGGCGGGGGCGGGGTATCATCCAGCGGCGATCGGGAACGTTCAGCAGATTCTCCAAGCACTTCAGTCTCATCAAAGCTGCTAGAGTATGAGTCTGATCCGGGAGAATTGCTCTTTCTCTCAGTTGGCTCAACTTCGGGAGCAGTGCCTGCACCTTCCTCAGTCCCTTCTGTTTTAGGTACAGCATTTTCTGAACTTTCTTTACCAGACCCTGGCATCATTTCACCTTTAACTGATATTCCGAACGAATCCAGCTGGGATTTGATCAAATCATCGTCTTTTTCCAGTTCATCAGACCTGTCAATCAGATCCCGGAATCGTTGTTTGGGGTTTTTTTGTTGTTCTGTCTCAGCCATATGCGTTTTCTACGCGAAAGCGATAATTGGGAAACTTCTGATTTATTTATTTGTTCTTGAGGTATTCTAGCATAAATAAGTGAATTTCACCCTTTTAACTATTCTATTACAATCAAGATTGAGATTTGGAAAATTAGAACTTTTTCGGGATATTTGTCCCAAGATTGACTGGCATTGAAGCACAATATACAATATTAATTATGAATCAAAAATCCTGGAACAGGGATCTACCAGAATCTTTTTACCTTACTGCGGAAAACCGCTTTACCAGTTATGATCCTTTTCAAAATCAGGGATGGATTCTTCATCAAAATTGGGGAAATCCACCAGCTCTGGTGATCCAACCGGACCTGGCTGACAGCAGCGGACATTACAGAATATTCCCCTTTTTCATAGAAGGAACTCATACAGTCTTTTTTCCAGGTGATTTTGTACAACCACCCAAGTTAAACGATTTCCTGGTAAACCTGATTGAGTATTCCTTTTCTCCCCTCAGCAAGATCCTTGTTACCATCACAAACTGGGTCCCGGATCCTGCAGTGGTTTGTGGGATGATCAAAGTAAAAAATCAATCCAACAGCACACGGACAATCCACCTGGATCTCGCAGGACATCTCACCGATCTGACAGCAGGAATGCGAATGTCTGCTATGGATCATTCCGGCCGGGATATCCTTACAGGGCAAATGGGTGATACGCATCCGGTACTATTCATGTCTGGCAGCACCCAGGCAGGGAAAGGCCCCTTTCCCTGTCTTTCATCTGAGCTTATCATTGCCCCTGAAGGGGAATTAGAAGTAAATTGGGTTTCAGCTTTGGGGGATTCTCAAGGCGAGTCCTTGAAATTAATAGACAACCTGATCCAGATGGATTGGGCAGGAGAAATTTCACGGCTGAAGATACAGGAACAAAGTCAATTAGAAATCATAACCGGAAACCCCGATTGGAACTTTGCCTTTAAGCTTTCCCAGAAAGAAGCCGCGGGATTCATGAGCAAACATTTCCCCCAAGGAAACTCTTCACTCAATTCCGGCCGCATTCTCTCACCATTCGAAGCCCTTTATCTTCTTGATGTTCTAACCCCAATCGATCTTCAAGCTGTCAACAAGATTCTGGACAGGGTCCTTAGCGCTGTGAGGAAAAACGGGATGCTGCCCGAGGGGCGCTGTAACACTTTCTTGAACCTACCCACGTTACCCCTGACTGGGGAGCTGTTTTGGCAAGCCAGTCAAATCGCTCCCTTACAGCAAGGGAAAAAGATTCTTCTCGAAAAATTGGAAACCCTGCTGAAGCATTGGTTTTTGCCAATATATGACCAAGATGGAGATGGAATTCCTGAACTTACCCATCCCTGCCAGCTAAATCTGGTTGATTTTCGGCCCCCAAACTCTATACCTGAACATGAACTATCTGTTGATTATCCCTTCATTGAATCTCCCGGGTTGATCACCCTTCTACTTAATGACCTGACCCGGCTGGGAGAACTCCAGGCTTCACTCGGGCAAAACGTAACTGATGATCCTGCCGATATTAAACGGGGAAAACTGACAAATTTCTTGAATGAATCATGGAATTCTAAAGAGTCTTGTTTTTACAATCGTGATCGGGACAGCCACCTGACCCTACCTGGAAGGTTGATCAGCAAAGATCCCGGGAATGGCTTTCATATCCTCCGGGAAAATATGCCCCACCCTACCAGGATTGGGTTTTTAATCCAGGGGGAATCAGTGAGTGGTATTATTCCAGACTTTCAAATAACGCTGCATGGATACGGTCAGAACGGAAACTACCGGGTCGAACAGATTTATCCTGCTCAAATTCGTTGGTTAGAGAATCAAGGCAGGACAGTAAGTGATTGTGTTTATTCCCACCTGGATTATATTGCCGTAGAAAACTTTGCCGTTGACCTCCACCTGACCATCTACTGCCCCCATACCATCCGGGAAGATATCACCATGCTCTTACCTCTGTGGGGAAAAAACCTTGACATACAGAAGGCGGATGCTCTAATCAACAATACCCTCACCAATCAGGAGAAATTCTGGTCCACCTTTGGCATTAGAACCATTCCAGCTGGGGACTATTCTGCCGTTCAATTGCCATGGAACATCTTATTAGGGAAAGCTTTATTGGCACACGATAAAAGATCACTGGCAGCAAATTTATTCTCTAAACTCATGGAAGCCATTCTGATCAATCTGAACGATTCTGGATGTTTTTTCTCCGCCTACGATGCCAGTACCGGGAACGGACGAGGAATCCAAAATTCTCTGGAAGGTTTGATTCCAATGGGATTTTTCCTGCAGGTGTTAGGAATACAAATTATCAATGAACGGGAAATTGAGGTAGAGGGAGATCATCCATTCCCCTGGCCTGTTATCTTACGCTATCGCGGAATGGTCATCTACAGGGACCAGGAACAAACCAGAGTTGATTTTCCGGGTGAAAAGAGCAAGGTGATTCGCAGTCCTGATAAAAAGCATATTCGGCTGTTTTAATTTTCTTCCTGAAATTTTTCGACCTGGTAGGTCTCTACCTGCAGTTTGGCACTTCTCCAAACTGATTGGTCCAAACCCATTTTTATGCATAGGCGATTTAAAAATAATTCAGGGCTTGGAAGCTGCTCCCAAACCTGGGGCAAAAATGTCGCCTGGCGGGTTTGATACCTTAAAATAACGCCATCGATTCGGGGCCGCAGTTTATTAATCAAATCCTCCGGGTCCTCATAATTCAGTTTGCAGGGTTGTGTCAAACAGGATATCTCGATCCTAATTTCATCCAACTCGGGAAGTGTGAGAGGGGGGAACCTGTAATCCTGGAAAGCGGCCGATACAGCCCTCTCCTGCACATCCTGGATTAGAGGATGAACTGCTTCTAATGAACCGACACAACCCCTTAACACTCCTTTTTTCTTTAATGTGATAAAACACGCCCCATTCTCCTGGAGTTTTTGTGAATACTCGTCCATCACCAAAGGTAATATTTCTTCCTTATCCAGCTCCTGACGGATTGCATTCCGGGCTGTTTCAAGCAAGAGTTTTTGT
>CAZHHT010000165.1:0-6718 GCA_964532455.1 uncultured Anaerolineales bacterium | reverse complement strand
CAACCGTTTGCTTACGCCGCTGTTTACTGGAGATCGCATCAGCCAGATGGTATACATAATCGCCCGGTTAATCGGCATCCCGCCGCCATCCTGTTCAATCTTCCATTCCCGGGGGTGTTCTTTTTTCGGCAGTGATTTAACCAGCTTCAAGAGGGATTTATCCCAATCCAAATCTGGATGAATTGCATTCAGAATAGTTAGCTGGTGGAGACGGTCCATCATCTGGGCTGCATTTTCTTCGTCAAATATCCGGTCCAGCTCATGGCGAATTCGGTCACCGGAGACTCGCTTCAATAATCCCTTGGCTTCGAGTAATAAATCCTGGGTTCGTTGATCAAGCTTAAAACCATAACGCTGCTCATAGCGGACAGCCCGCAATATTCTGGTAGGGTCATCCACAAATGAAAGAGAGTGCAGCACCTTTACCAATTTGCCCTTTAAATCGGCAAGACCACCCCAATAATCGTACAGCTCTCCTTTATGACGCCCATCTAGTCGTAAAGCCAGGGTATTGATCGTGAAGTCTCTCCGATGCAAATCCAGCTTGATACTTCCCCGCTCCACCGTAGGCAGCGCTGTGGGATGAGTATAAAATTCTGTTCTCGCGCTGATAAAATCCAGTGTCTCCGGCAACGATTCCCGTAGTTTTTTAGTCGACCCCATGATTGCCAGCTGATGCTTGTCAATAAACCACTTTGCAGTGCCAAAACGGCTGTGGCTGGTCACCCGTCCTCCAAATCTTTCCCGGACACTCTCGGCCAGTTTAATCGCGTCACCTTCCACAACCAGGTCAAAATCTAGACTGGGATGGTCAAGAAGCAGGTCTCTTACAAAACCGCCAACAATGTAGAGAGCTGACTTTTCTTCTGCAGCAATCTCCGCGATCCGGTTCAGCAGCTCCATCCGAACTTCGGGTAAAGTTGCTTCCAGGCGGGAAGAGAGGTTCTGGCGTCCCGGTTTTGGACGGCTCGGGGCAAGTATTTTAATCAAATCTGTCCGGGTGACAATGCCCACAATCTTTTTTGATCGGGAACTGACAACAGGGATTTGACCCCAGCCAGATTCTGTCATCACATACTGTATCTGTTCAATAGAATCGGATGTAAATACCCGAATATTCCCAGCTTCCATTAAACTGGCGGCTGTCAGTTTAAGTTCATGGGCCAACGCCCGGTCTACCGCCCGCCGGGTGAGCAAACCGACAATCTCGCCATCTTCCACAATCGGATAACCCTCATATCCAAACCTGATCATCATCTCTGCTACTTCTTTAACAGGAGTATCTGGCGAGAGCGTTTGCGGATCGCGGGACATGATGTCCTTTGCCCGGACAGCAGGTTTAACATATTGAGGCAAAATCTTTACCAGATTCTGATGAACATCATCAATTGAGGTTTTTTTGATCAGGGCAGCCGCCGCCCGGGGATGACCACCTCCACCTTCAAAGGTAGATAAAACCTCGCTGACATCAATATGATCATCCGTGGATCTGGCTATTACCTGCACACCGCTGGACGTGGATAACAAAATAAATAACGCATCCGGCTCGAGCAAATCACGTAACTTGTGGGCTAGGCTGGAGAGTTCTTCGTCCAGATCGCTGGCATCTGCCTGGGCAATGATCAGGTTATGGCCATGAATGATCAAGCTCTCTGCACATGCTCTTAGATCTTCATAAATTTTCTGCTGTGCCAGAGAGAGAGGATGATTAATGTAATCAGTAACAATGGACAGAATGGCTCCCTGCTCAACCAAGATGCCTGCTGCGAATATGTCCTCTGCGGTGGTTCGGGTATAGGTCAGTGATCCCGTGTCTTCGTAAATGCCCAGCAGCAGCAGTGTTGCCTGGATGGGTGTCAGGGGAATATCCCTCTCCTGGATTGCCTGCACAAAAATCGTAGTTGTGGCTCCGATTTCCCGGATAATCGTCTCCCAATCCTCCGGCACATCATTCCGCAGCGGGTGATGATCAATAATTCTTACTTTCAGATCAGAAACCATTCCCTTGATGCTGGTCATGGACTGGGTATCCACCAGGTAAACTGACTCAATGGGCTCACCGGTCAGATCTCTCGGATCCAGAAACGGCAGCTCTACCCCGTAGAGGGTAATAAAAGCCTCTACATTCCGGTTCAGCTGGCGAGGTAATACCGGTGTGAGATGCCGCTCAAGCAGATAGGCGCCCAACAGGGATGCCAGACCGTCAAAATCTGTCCGTTCATGGGTTAATATGATATCCATAAAAAAAATCCCCACAGGTATTATCAAAAGTATTGTAACATCTTATAGGATACCTAATCCTTGGTGGATTAGGCATCCTATTACATACCTATGAACTCATCGAATCTACAGCACCCCACCCCATCTCCCCCGGTCTCCCCGTCTGCTCCACCTACCGCTCGAGGAAGAGAGCCAGCTCTCCCGGGTATGAAGTCGCGGGAGCTGACTCTCCCGCTATAGCGTAGTTGGAGGGAGGAACCGGATTCCTCGGAGGAATCCATTTCCTATATCGTTTATAATTAAGCCATGAAAACAATAACCGTATTCGGCGGATCAAAACCCCTGGCTGGTTCTACCGCCTATCAAGATGCCCAACGATTAGGATCCCTGCTGGGCTCCGGGGGGTATGCGGTCCAGACCGGCGGGTATATCGGCACCATGGAAGCTATTTCACGCGGCGCTGCGGAGGTTGGGGGCCATGTGATCGGCGTCACCTGCGATGAGATTGAAAACTGGCGGCCGGTTAAACCCAATCCATGGGTTAAGGAAGAAAGACGCAGCCCCTCGCTCAGGGAACGTTTATTTGTTCTGATTGACAACTGCGATGGGGCTATCGCCCTGCCAGGTGGAATCGGCACCCTGGCGGAAATTGTTTTAATGTGGGCCCAACTCCAAATTAAGCCTGAACAACCCAAACCGTTGATCGTAATTGGACCCGGGTGGGATGAAACCATCCAGGGTTTTTTGTCTCAGCTGGGTGAGTACGTGCCCGTTGCGGATCAGACCCGGATAACCCCGGTTCCGGATGTGGAATCTGCTTTTTCTGCTCTCCAAAAAGTCCTCCCCTTATGACTGCCATCAACCCGGCAAGATTAAAGATCCAATGTGTGGAACTGAGTGAAGGTTACTCGGATCCTGATCAATTTATTCAAGATCTGCATGAACTATTTGAGTATTATTCTGTTCGAGTGCGTCAGAGCGGGATTACCCGGACATCACTGCTGCTTCAGTCCTACCAGGTTTCTCCTCCAGTGCTGCGGGCGTTGGAACAGGAATTAATTAAGCCCCTGAACACCCAACCTTCCCAGGGATTAATTTTGATTGATGCCCTATGGGAGCAAGAGTGGGTCGAAACCCGGACCCTGGCAGTATCCCTGCTGGGATTAATACCACCCATCAATCCGGCTTCAATTCTTAAACGAATAAAATCCTGGTTATCTTCCAGCGAGTCGGATGTAATCCGATCTACCCTTACAACCCGGGGAGTCACCCGCCTATCCAAAGAAAATCCAGAACTGGTGTTGAACTTTTTCCACCAGCTGACCTCATCACCCACCAAGGGAAACTGCCAGGCCGTTTTGTTTGGATTGGTTCCCTTTGCTCTTGATCAGGATTTTGATAACCTTCCCAGGCTCTATAAATTATTGGACAGTATCCTGTTAGTCGAAGAAAAGGGCTTGGTTAAAGAGATCCTGGTTATCCTCAAAATCTTGATAAAACGGTCTGAGCAGGAGAGTTTATATTTCCTGAAACGGCAGCTTTCCACCGCTGCCAAACCAAGAATATTCCGGGTTGCCCGGCAAATCCTGCCCAGCTTCTCAGCCCAAAACCAGGCGGTATTGAAGGAAACTCTTAAAAGTTTCAGCTAATTTTAGATTTTGTACCATCCACGGACACCCCCCCGTTGCAGTCAATCTTGATTTTTAGGTTACAACATTAAACGTTGGACGTTTTATATTACCTTTTGGGAAGGCCATTTAATATCCACATATCTTTCCTTAAGGGGAATATTTTTCGTTTGCCAACAGTATCAACATGGAGCGATTGAAATCGCAGCCAGGGTCCTCCCACAAAGTTTATCCTGAGTTCATCGAAGAGCCCAGCGCCAGATCATTCTCTGACTTTCGCGAAGCATCCTGTAAGGGCAGTCGGAATACCATAACAGAATATGCGATCACCCCTCTACTCAGTAATTTACTTCGGCATAAACAGTAGAGAAAACTGTATCGGAGGGGGAAGGAAACAGGATACTTAAAAGATGCCATATCCAATTACCTTGACATATAGCAGAGCATTTCTTATACTGTCTTTAGATTACTAAATAAGCACGGGGAGCCGAAGTTGAGGCTGAGAGGAAAACAATCGTTTTCGACCCGCGAACCTGATCCGGATCATACCGGCGGAGGAATGCATCTTTCATAATCCTCCGACCGGAGGATTTTTTCGTTGATGGTTTAAACAGGGACCAGATTCCTTTCTCCATTGTTAAAGCCGGAGAGCCAGCTCTCCCGGAGTACCTGATCCGCAGGAGCTGACTCTCCTGCTCTAGCGAACTTAGAGGTAGAGCAGCGAAATTTGGAGTAACCATGCGATCAATAATTTTTGCCAACGGCGAGTTTTCCCCGACTGAGAATAATATCCAACTAACCGGGGATGACCTGGTCATCGCTGCCGATGGCGGCAGCGGACACTGCCAAACCCTGGGTATAATCCCCGACGTTTTGATCGGAGATCTTGATTCCACTTCGAAGGACTTGATCCAGGAATGGCAAAACGCTGGTGTGCTGGTTATCCACCATCCTGCCCAAAAGGATGAGACTGATCTGGAGCTGGCCCTGCTTCATGCCCAGGCGGGAGGAGCAACAGAGATCATCGTTTACGGCGCGGTTGGAGGTCGGCTGGATATGACCTTTGGCAACTTGCTGCTGCTGGCACACCCGGAGCTCACCTCCCAAATCACTTTAATTTGCGGGGGAGAGGAAGTGCGGGTCCTGCGCCCGGGAGAAACGCTGACTCTAAACGGAACTCCTGGCGATATAGTCTCCCTGCTCTCGCTGCAGCCAGGCGAGTCGCAAATCAGGACGGAGGGGTTAGAATATCCGCTGGATAATGAAGATTTGGATTTTGGGCTCACCCGGGGAATCAGCAACCAGATGGCTTCTGAGCAGGCGGTCATCCGGCTCGAGAAAGGACTGCTGGCTGTGATTCACACCCGTACAAACCAAATGGAGGAAAGAAAAAATGAGGAAATTTAGTATATTGGTTTTAAGTATTATTGCCCTCACAGCCGGAGCCTGCAGTCAAAAGCCGGATTCTGAAGAGACCCGGACCTTGACTGTAATGACCCACGATTCTTTTGCGGTCTCGGAATCCGTGGTGGCTTCCTTTGAGGAGGGAAACGGCGTCCAGGTGCAGTTCCTGGAAGTGGGAGACACAGGAACCGCGGTTAACAAAGCCGCCCTGTCCAAAGAGAACCCGCTGGCAGACGTTTTTTACGGGGTGGACAATACTTTCCTCAGCCGGGCACTGGAGGAAGAGATCTTTGAACCCTATCAATCCCCGCTTTTAAAAGAAATCGACCCGGTATTTCAGCTCGATGAGGGGTACAGAGCCCTGCCGGTTGATTTTGGCGACGTGTGCTTAAACTACCAGAAAGCCTACTTTGAAGAGAACAACCTGGCACCGCCGGATTCACTGGAAGACCTGATCGATCCAGCCTACCAGGGTTTGCTGACCGTAGAAAATCCAGCCACTTCCTCCCCGGGATTGGCGTTCCTGCTGACAACCATCGGTCACTTTGGTGAGGACGGCTACCTGGATTATTGGCTGGCGCTGGTAGATAATGAGGTCAATATTGTCAATGACTGGGAAACTGCTTATTATGCGGAGTTCAGCCAGGCCGGCGGAACGGATCCGATCGTAGTTTCCTACGGATCAAGCCCGCCTTTTGAGGTGTTGTTCTCGGAAGAACCGCTCGATGCCCCCCCGACAGGGGTCGTGACCTCCCCGGAAAGCTGTTTCCGCCAGATTGAATTTGTCGGCATTTTAAAGGGAACCAAAAACCGGGACCTGGCAGAAAAATGGGTTGACTTTATGCTCTCACTTGAATTTCAGGAGGATATTCCCCTCAATATGTATGTTTTCCCGGTAAACGGCAATGCCGTGCTGGAAGAAACCTTCCAGAAATTTCTTGAGGTTCCGGAGATCACCGCCGACGTCAGCCCAGCAACGATTGCAGAAAACCGTGAAAAATGGATCAACGACTGGACTGAAACTATTTTACGCTAGGTATTGGAGGATAGGGACCGGGTTCCTTCAGGTTTTATCTAAGAACAGGAGCTTAACAAAGTTTAATAATAAGGAGGATCCGTAATCCTCCAAGGATTACGGATCCAATATCTTACCTATGAGCTCAACCAATCCACAGCACATCCCCCCGTCTCCAAGTCACTCAGTCTCAAAGTCTGCCTTCTCCAGGTCACCCGGTCTGCTCTTATGGCTGCTCCCCCTGGCTTTCCTGGGTCTTTTCTACTTCTACCCGCTGGGCAGCATCCTGGAACTAAGTTTTTCCCGGGTTGAGGGCGGAATCCTGGCTGGTTTCTGGAATTCGGTCAGCTCACCCACGGTCCGGAATTCGCTGGGATTTACCTTTAAACAGGCTATTTTATCCACGCTGCTGACTCTGGTGGTGGGGCTGCCCGGCGCTTATTTGTTTGGA
>CAZHHT010000164.1:0-6733 GCA_964532455.1 uncultured Anaerolineales bacterium | reverse complement strand
TCTATTATCCGGAAGTACTAAATTATCGACCTTTTTTCAGTGGACTCATTAATAAGACAACTATTACCATGAACACAATTGAATCATTGTTAGAGGAAATGCAGGCAGCTCAGGAAGCAAATGACCGTTTTCTTGAAGGCCAATCAAACACAAAAATAGGAAAATTGCTCCTGGAAAGGAATATCTATCACGATGCTGCCCTATACTATCAACGGGCGGCTTTCTTGTTTGGAGAAGTTAACAGGCAAAACTACCAAGCCCGGTCTCTTAATCATCTCGGAATATGTCTGGTGCTGCTAGATCTACCTGAGCAGGCTTTGCAACCCTTAAATCAGGCAATAAGATTAGCAGTTGATGAAGGAGATCTTTACCTAAAGGCGTCTGCCGGAGGAAATTTAGGCCTGGCATACAGCGCCCTCAATGACTATACGAAAGCTATTAAAGCCCATAAATCCGTGCTTGAAACCGCAGAAGGCCTTCAAAATCATGCAATGCAGCTTAATGCGCTGATTAATCTGGCGGATTCAAATCTGCAAAACAAAAATTTTCAATCCGCCCTGGGATTTGCCCTGGTTGCCTTTGATATCGCAAAAACATTGGAATCACTACCTTCATTGGTGTTAATTTATGACCTGCTGGGGATGATTTCATCCCGTCAGCAAGATCTGAGATCAGCAGTGGATTACCACCAACAAGCATATCTGACCGCTAAATCACTCGGTGACCTCCAGCGCCAAGGCATTGCTTTAGCAAATCAAGGGCTGGCCCTTGAAGGATTAACCGAACTCAGCGAAGCATTGCAGGTCATGGAGCAAGCGCAGGAAATATTCTCCACCCTCAAATCAGATTATCTGGAAAAAACAAGCAAAGACCTGAAAAGGATTAAAACCGCGTTGTCTTAATCCGCCTAAACCTGTGTATTATTTGCTCCTGTATACAATAGAAAGAATTAGGACTATAATCTCCCAGAGTAAAATGAACAAAACAAATTTTTATAATCCCGGAGGAAGTGTGATCCGTTTTCGAAATGCAATTTTAGCCGTCCTGATCCTTCTGATCAGCTTATTTCCACTGGCAGCTGCAGGCAACGCCAAGGAACCTGTGATCCAGGCTGTTCTATTCTATTCTGATTCCTGTCCCCATTGTCTGGAAGTGATCAATACCATATTACCTCCACTGGTTGACCAATACGGAAGCCAGCTTCAGATCTATGGAATAAACACCTATTCTGAAATTGGAAATGCCCTTTACCTTGATGCGATTCAGGCTTACGAAATCCCTGAAGAAAGACGGGGAGTGCCTACTTTAATCGTAGGGGATTATGTGCTGGTTGGATCGTTTGAGATCCCGGATCAGTTACCCGGTATTATTGATCAGGGATTAGAGAACGGCGGAATTGATTGGCCAGATATTCCAGGTCTGGAACAGGCCATGTCAGAATCTGAGCCAAGTGAAGAAGAAACCACTTCAACGCTGGATCACACAATGACAATTCGGGAAAAATTTACTTCTGATCTGTTTGGAAATATCCTTTCTGTAATTGTTCTTGTGGGTATGATTGGATCGTTAATTTTTGCCGGAATAAACCTCGGTAAAGACAAGTTGTCAGACCAAACCATAACAAACAATTGGCTTATTCCAGTTCTTACTTTGATAGGTCTTGTTATTTCCGGCTATCTCGCCTATGTGGAAATCAATCAGGTTGAAGCAGTCTGTGGTCCGGTCGGGAACTGCAACACTGTTCAGCAAAGTACTTATGCAGTTTTATTTGGTATTCTTCCAGTCGGAATCCTGGGTGTGTTGGGTTATCTAGTGGTGATCATTCTCTGGTTGGCGGGAAATTTAGATTTAGGAACCTGGCAAAAAATAATATGGGCCCTGCTCTGGATTATTTCCTTAACAGGGGTTCTGTTTTCTGTCTACTTGACTTTCCTGGAACCTTTTGTCATTGGGGCAACATGTCTATGGTGTTTAAGTTCTGCAGTAATAATGACAATCCTGTTTCTGCTCGCCACTAAAAATTTTAAGCAGTCCCTGGTTATTGTTTCTGAGGGATCTTGATTCAAAATGCATGAGTTAGCCATCACAGAGCAAATTACAAAAATTGCGATCAAACACGGAGAGAAAAACAAAGCCAGCAAGATCACAGATTTGTATCTTGTAATCGGGGAGCTTTCAACCGTGATTGACGACTCTGTCCAGTTTTATTGGGATCTGATCACTGAGAATACCCTCTGTGAAGGGGCAAAACTCCATTTTAAGCGGATTCCAGCGGTATTTCGATGCAGAGATTGCAATAAGGAATACGGCCTTGTAAAGGGTGAATTAACACCCTGTCCATACTGTCAGAGCAACAGAATGGACATTCTCCAGGGAAAGGAATTTCACCTCGACAGCATCAATATTGAATAAAAAAAATTATATAAAAAGAGAACGTTATGGTAAAAAATGTTTCCGTTGTAGAAAAAATCCTTAGTGCAAATGACCAGCTGGCAACAGAAATTAGACAGCGATTGAATAGCGCGTCTGTATTCAGTATAAATATCATGGCTTCTCCGGGAGCTGGAAAAACCTCTCTGATTGAGCTTACCTTACATGAGCTGTCAGCGCTGCATAAAATCGCGGTCATTGATGGAGATGTCGCGACCAGCATTGACGCTGACAGAGCAGCAGAAGCCGGCGCAACTGCTGTTCAAATTAACACCGGGGGCCAATGTCATATTGATGCCAATATGCTCCGCATTGCGCTAAATGAACTTGACCTGGAAGATTTTGATTTACTGTTGGTGGAAAATGTAGGGAATTTGATCTGTCCCGCATCCTTCCAGCTGGGCACACACAAAAACATAATGATCGCTTCCATCCCGGAAGGCGACGACAAACCTTATAAATATCCGGCGATGTACCAGAATGTGGATGCTCTTATCCTCAATAAAATTGACCTGCTGCCATATGTTGATTTTGATATGGCCTACTTTGAAAAAGGCGTCCAACTTTTAAATCCTAATCTGGTCACTTTTCCGCTTTCCTGTCGTACCGGGGAGGGAATTCAAGCCTGGATCACCTGGCTGGCGGGATTGATCAAGAATAAAAAAACAATCTGAAATGAATCAACAAAAAGCCTACCACGTTCATATTAATGGCATTGTCCAGGGAGTAGGCTTTCGACCTTTTGTGTATGGTCTGGCTGGCCGGTACGAATTAAACGGCTGGGTGAGAAATACATCTGAGGGAGTGGATATCGAGGTAATCGGACCAGAAGATATTCTGGACCATTTTATTTCAAGCCTGGAAAATGAAGCACCTCCGCTGGCTCAAATTGATTCCCTCCACTTCGAAGAAATTCCAATTGATAACCTTAAATCTTTTCAGATCCTTCATTCCCGGTCTGTAGACGGTGGATTTCAACCAATATCCCCTGACGTCAGCATCTGCGATGATTGTCTGAGTGAACTGTTCACTCCTGCGGATCGCAGGTACAGGTACCCCTTTATCAACTGCACCAATTGCGGACCTAGATTCACGATAATCAAAGATCTCCCCTACGACCGTCCCAAAACAACCATGGCGGGATTTGATCTCTGTCCAGCCTGCATGACAGAATATAAAAACCCCCTTGATCGCAGGTTCCATGCCCAGCCGGTTGCCTGTCCTTCATGCGGCCCCCAGGTCTGGCTTGAATATGCTGGACAGGACGGGAAAAACCCTGCTGCAGTTGAAGATTCCGCAATCATAGAGACACAGGAATTGCTCGCTGCAGGGAAGATCGTGGCCATTAAAGGTCTGGGCGGATTTCACCTGGCTTGTGATGCCGAAAACTCAGCAGCTGTTCAAAGATTAAGAAAAAGAAAAGACCGTCCTGCTAAACCGCTGGCAGTGATGATGTCCAATCTTAAGACTGTTCACGAACACTGCCTGATGACTAGTAGAGAATCAGATATGCTTTCTTCTACCCAGCGCCCAATTTTACTCCTGGAGAAGAAAACCAGTTCTGCTCTTCCTGATAGTCTTGCCCCTGGACAAAATACCCTGGGAGTGATGCTGCCTTATACACCACTCCATTACCTCTTATTCTCTACGAACGATCAATATCCCGCTGCTCCCTTTTCGGTTCTGGTAATGACCAGCGCGAACTTCAGTGGGAATCCCATCCTGACGGGTAATCAAGAAGTGAGAGAGTATCTCAATAATATCGCAGACGCCTATCTCTTTCATAATAGGGACATCCATATTCATTGTGACGATACGGTGACACGAATACCAATTCAATTAACAGAGGAGATATTGGTCTCTTATCCAACCAGACGCTCCCGGGGTTACTCCCCTCATCCCGTCAAACTGGCGGAAAAAAGCGGCTCGGTACTGGGTGTGGGGGGGGAACTAAAAAATACTTTTTGTCTAACTAAAGAGAATTATGCTTTCCTTAGTCAGCATATTGGCGACTTAAAGAACTTTGAAACCTTAACAAGCTTTGAAAATTCCATCACTCATTTTGAGGGTTTATTCCGAATCGACCCGGAGCTGATCGTCTATGACCTGCATCCGGATTATTTATCAACCCGTTATGCCCTGGAGCGGAGCAAACGTTCCGGCATTCAGGCAATACCGGTTCAACATCATCACGCCCACATAACCTCCTGTTTGGCAGATAACCTTTATCATGGGGAGGAACCGGTTATCGGTATAGCTTTTGACGGCATTGGATACGGAGAAGACGGCGCAATCTGGGGAGGAGAATTCCTGATTGCCGATTACCAGCACTTTACTCGGGTTGGCCAATTGATTTATTATCCGCTTCCCGGAGGAGATCTTGCCATTCGGGAACCCTGGCGAATGGCTTTGTCAGTTCTGCATAGCTGCGGTATTTCCTGGGAATTGGAGAACCCTGCAGTGAAGCACGCTGCTTCCCTGCCCGAAAATATTCCCGGTGTATCCCCTCTGGCCGTGCTTGAAAATCAACTCAAAACCGGAACGAACACCCCTCTGACATCCTCGATGGGACGACTCTTTGACGCAATTGCCGCACTGGTGGGCGTCCGTCAGACCATCACTTATGAGGGTCAGGCAGCAATAGAGCTGGAAGCTTTGGCAGACCCGGACGAAGAGCATATTTATCCATATCAAATCAACGGGGTCAATATAATTGATCCCAGTCTAATGGTAAAAGCTATCTTGGATGATCGAAACAGCGGGATATCAATTCCAAAAATTTCAGCCCGCTTCCATAAAAGTTTAGCCGAGATAGTTTTGGAGATGTCTATCCATCTGCGGGAAGAACATCATCTTAATCAGGTTGCATTGAGTGGCGGGGTGTGGCAAAATATAACCCTCCTCAATAAAACTGTCAAAAATCTGAAATCTGCAAACTTTCAGGTTTTACTGCACCAGCATATTCCCCCCAATGACGGCGGTTTAGGGCTCGGTCAGGTTGTCATTGGTCAAAAGAATTTACAGGTATAAGGAGAAACAAGTTATGTGTTTAGCTGTCCCGGGAAAGATCCTCGAAATATATGAAAAACAAGGCTTAACAATGGCCAAAGTCGATTTTAGCGGTGTAACTCGCGAAGCCTGTATCGAGCATGTTCCAGAAGCGCAGGTCGGTGATTATGCAGTCATACACGTTGGATTTGCTATTAGTCTCTTAAGTGAAAAAGAAGCCCAGCAGTCAATGGATTTACTGCGGGAAATCCTCGAAGCTGGAGAAGAATTAGAAGACGTGAATATCACATGAAGTACCTTACTGAATACAGGGATGCAGCATTGGTCCACTCAACGATTGCTAAAATCGTAGAGACCGTATCTCAACCCTGGACCTTGATGGAAATCTGCGGTGGTCAAACCCATTCCATCATTAAAAACGGATTGGACCAATTACTTCCCGACGAAATTGAACTGGTTCATGGCCCGGGCTGTCCAGTTTGTGTGACCCCGCTGGAACTGATCGATAAAGCCCTGGCAATCGCCTCCCAACCTGGTGTGATTTTCACCAGTTATGGAGATATGCTTAGAGTCCCGGGCTCACAGGCAGATCTTTTTTCCATTCGTGCTCAAGGCGGAGATATTCGCGTTGTCTACTCCCCGCTGGATGCGCTGAAAATTGCCCAGGAAAACCCGGACAAAGAGGTTGTATTTTTTGCAATCGGATTTGAAACAACTGCACCGGCAAATGTGATGAGTATTTTGCAAGCGGAGCAATTAAAAGTCAATAATTACAGCATCCTGGTATCCCATGTCAGGGTACCTCCCGCAATTGAAACTATCCTGGGGTCCCCAAATAATCGCGTTCAAGGTTTCCTGGCAGCGGGTCATGTCTGTGCTGTGATGGGGTACTGGGAATATATCCCCATCGCAGAGAAATATCAGATTCCGATATCGGTGACCGGGTTTGAACCTCTCGATATTGTCCGGGGGATACTGGATACAGTAGAGTCCCTTGAAGCTGGGGAAACGTCAGTAAAAAATTCCTATATCCGGGCAGTCACCGAAAAGGGAAATCAGACTGCCCAGCAGGTTATCAATCGGGTGTTCGAATCCTGCGACAGAAAGTGGCGCGGTATAGGAGTCATCCCAGGCAGCGGTTGGTGCCTGAAATCTACCTACGCTTCTTATGATGCGGAACAGCGTTTTAATGTCCAAGCTATTGAAACTGAAGAATCCCCTTTGTGTATTTCTGGCCTGGTGCTCCAGGGAATAAAAAAACCTGCTGAATGTGAAGCCTTTGGAACATTATGCA
>CAZHHT010000163.1:0-6810 GCA_964532455.1 uncultured Anaerolineales bacterium | reverse complement strand
AACAAGTTCACCCGGTGACGCAGGATCATATTATCCCGCATCCGTGGACGACGCAGGTCCAGATACCTGTACTTTAACCGGGTTTGCTCATCCACATCCTCATCCTGATTGATCAAGAATGGGGGTGTTTTTGCAGGATTTAATATTTCTATGCAGGTAAGTTCTATTTCTATTTCACCAGTCGGCAGATCCGTATTCTCCATACCCACAGGTCGTTTTCTAACAACGCCAACAGCTTGAATAACCCATTCCATCCGGACAGGAATCAACGCCTGATGCACCTCGGGAGAAATTTCTGGATTGGAAACCAGCTGGATAATTCCAAAACGATCTCGTAAATCCAGAAAGGTTACACCTCCAAGATCCCGAAGCCGGTCAACCCAGCCGGCTAATGACACTTCGTTCCCAATATCCTTGACCCCCAACTCATCACAGGTATGCGATTTATACATCAGTCCTCCAACAAAATTACTATCTTAAATGTTTTACTTTTTTTATGTCCTGCATTATAGCACGCCGGTACTCCTCAAGAAGGACTCTGGAATCAAACCAAGAAGAGAACCGCAACACCTAACAAGGCGAACACTGTCCCGGCAATCGTTCCCCATCCAAATCTTTCCTTGAAATAAAAATAATCTATCGGGAGTATGAATATGGGGGGCAGAGCCATCAAGGTGCTTGCGACACCTACACTGGTATGTTGCAGAGCAAATAATGACAAGGACACACCCAGAAACGGCCCCAAGAATGCTCCCCCTGTTATCTTCCACCTCGCACTGGGATTATTTATGACTAGCTGTATGGTCGAGCGGAACTTCTTCTGGACAATAGTAATCAGCCAAATAACGATCATGGCTGTGAACATTCGAATAAAATTTCCAGATATGGGGGAAAAAGAACCGCCTAAACCATTTTTGGCTAAAACCAACCCCAAGGCTTGCCCGGTTGCAGCGCCCAGACCAAACAATACACCTCTTTGATAATTTTCTTTTTGCGGACCTTGTATCTGATTCTTTTCCAAAATCACCCACATTACACCAATAAGCGTTAAGAAAATACCCATTATCTGCCACAATTTTAAAGCTTCTCCCAGAAAAATCCAAGCGGTGAAAGCTGCCAGGATAGGAGCCAGGCTCATCATCAACATGGAGACTCGGGGTCCGACCAGCACAAAAGCCTGAAACAAGAAAGCATCACCCACCACCAATCCCACAATGCCGGATAGTCCTAGCCAGATCCATCGATCCAGTTCTACCCCTACCGGCCAGGGTGCTCCCATGAAAATCCATTGAGCTGCCATCAGCAATAAACTAGCTACAACTAATCGCAGACGATTTACTACTGCTGAGCCGACTTCTCTGCCCGCCAAAGTAAAAATTGCTGAGTTTATTGCATAGGTAGTCGAGGTGATAATTGCCGCCAATTCTCCTAAATACAACATTTTCCTCGTATTTCCGTAAAATAAGAACGAACTTCTATTTTACCGGAAACTGATTAAACCTGATACACCAAGATGTTATTCAGAATCCAATCTGCTCAAATACAAGCTACATTATTCGTAATAGGAGGATAAACTTGCAGTACAAAATCAGTGGATCGTTAATGGAATCGGTGGATATCCACCTTAAGCAGGGAGAATCTGTTTACACAGAATCCGGTAGGATGGCTTGGATGAGAGGATCTTTCGATATGGACACCAGTACCAGGGGTGGTCTTGGAGCTGGTATTGGCCGAGTGCTGGCAGGGGAATCCCTTTTCCTAACAATCTACCTGTAAATCCGCAGATGGTTTAATAACCTTCACCTTGGAAGTGCCCGGAAAAGTCATCGCTGTCAAGCTGGAGACAGGGTAAAGCATGATCTGTCAAATAGATGCCTTCATGTGTGCTGAACAAACAGTAAAACTGGAGATGCATTTCCAGAAAAAACTCGGCGCTGGCTTATTTGGCGGAGAGGGTTTTATCCTGCAGAAAATAATAGGTCCCGGTACTGCCTTCGTAGAAATCCCGGGGAAAGTGCGGGAAATTAAATTAGGCGCCGGGGAACAGATAATAGTTGATCCAGGATATATTGCCATGTTTGATCCTTCTATTGAGTACGATATCGCCGGAGTTAAAGGGCTGAAGAATGTTCTCTTCTCCGGCGAAGAATTGTTCCTGGCTACACTGACAGAACCGGGGTAAATTTGGCTTCAAAATCTTCCATTATCCAACCTGGCTAGGAAGCTGGCTCGTGATATGCCAGCCAAAAATCGATAACCTCGCGAAATGCTGATAAAAAACCTCCCCTGTCAAATACTGCAGGGGAGGTTTTTGAAAATCCAGGTAAAGTTATCTGAACAAGTAAATCAGCATACATTATAATCGTACCAATGTGAACCAAAATAGATTGACAAAGGAGAATGAATGGATCAGTTAAAGGAACGCATCCTGAAAGAAGGTAAACACATCGGTAATGGCATTCTCAAAGTTGACGGTTTTATCAATCATCAAATTGATCCTGTATTGATGAATGAAGCTGGAAAGGAGTTTGCCCGGTTATTTAAAAATGTCTCCCCCACAAAAATTCTGACCGCTGAAATTTCCGGTATAGCACCAGCCGTTTCAACGGGTCTCTATATGAATCTCCCGGTTGTGTTCGCGCGTAAACATAAACCAATTACCATGCCTGATCAAGTTTTACTCACCCTATCGCCCTCTCATACCAAGGGAAGAACTGTGGAGTTAATCGTATCCCCGGAATACCTGGGACAAGGGGAACGGGTGGTGATTATCGATGACTTTCTAGCAACCGGTATGACAATATTAGGCCTAATCCGCCTGGCTGAAACGGCTGGCTCCGTCATTGTCGGAGTGGGTGCATTGATAGAAAAAACATTCGAATCCGGCCGGGAACGATTGGAAAAATTAAATATACCAGTTCACTCACTCGCCCGGATTAAATCCATGAAGGATGATACGATCATTTTATATTAACGATGGCTCAAGACACACTGGTTATTCTAGATTTCGGATCACAATATACACAACTAATCACACGGCTTGTGCGAGATCAATCTGTATTCTGTCAACAGCTTCCCTGGAATGTAAATCAGAGGAAGGTTGTAGATCTCAATCCCAAGGGGATCATATTATCAGGGGGCCCAGCATCCATTTATTTACCTGATGCTCCAAAACTTCCCCATTACCTCTTGAAATTAGGAGTTCCTCTTTTGGGAATCTGCTATGGGATGCAGGCGCTTGCCCATGCACTGGGTGGTGAAGTGATTCAATCCTCAGATAAAGAATATGGTCAATCTATCCTGGAAATCAGCAAGGAAAATCTGCTGATCCCCAAAGGTAATCACGTAGCATGGATGTCCCATGGGGATCGCATAAAAAAGCTTCCACCCGGTTTTGTGCCTCTGGCAAAAACTGAGAACTCCCCACTGGCAGCCATGGGAGATACAACCCGACAATTTTATGGCGTTCAATTTCATCCCGAGGTAAAACATACTCCAATCGGTGAAGAAATCATCCAAAATTTCCTATTTGATATCTGTCGTGTGAATCCCGGATGGACCCCCGAATCAATTATCGATCAGAGTATTAATCATATCAAAAACCAGGTAGGTCCATCCCGCGTCCTTTCAGCAGCAAGTGGAGGCGTAGACTCCAGCGTCGCAACAGCTCTTGTATTTAAAGCCATTGGCACTCAGCTGGATGCTGTTTTTGTGGATACCGGACTGCTCAGGAAAGATGAGCAGGAACAAGTAATCTTTTCGTTTCAAGAATCGCTGGGAATGCAGCTGCATACTATCCAGGCAGCAGACCTCTTTTTCCATGACCTGAAAGGCATTACCGATCCGGAACAAAAGCGTTCCAGAATTGGAAATCGTTTCATCCGAATTTTTGAAAACCAAGCCCGGACCCTAAATCATCCAGATTTTTTAGTTCAAGGTACCATCTACCCCGACGTGGTTGAATCTTATTCCATGGATAGGGCTCATACAGAAACCATCAAAACACACCACAATGTCGGGGGCCTACCGGAAAAAATGGAGTTCAAACTGGTAGAACCACTTAGGTACCTATTTAAGGACGAAGTAAGAAAAATAGGTACCGCTCTCGGGCTTCCCGATTCCTTGATTTGGCGCCAACCCTTTCCAGGTCCTGGTTTAGCAATTCGCTGCCTTGGAGAGGTCACCCAGGAGAGAGTTGAACGATTGCGGGCAGCTGACAATATCTTTGTCACCGAACTGGAAAAAGCCAATCTGCTGCGGGCATTAGAAAATTCATCAACCCAGGGAACATCCCAGAGTTTTGCTGTCCTTCTTCCAGTGAAAACAGTTGGCGTTATGGGAGATCAGCGTACGTATGAGGATGTTATCGCATTGAGGGCAGTAACCACTGATGACTTTATGACAGCAGATTGGTCTCGGCTGCCTGCAGAATTATTAGCTAGAATTTCAAACCGGATTGTAAATGAAGTTCCCGGGGTAAATCGAGTGGTTTATGATATTACAAGTAAACCACCGAGCACCATTGAATGGGAATAGATAAAAAAATAGCTGGAATTATTAAGGTAAGAAATCCTTCTTTCAGTTCATCTAAACATACAGTATACAAAATATCTGTTGAATAAATTTATAAAGGTGTCTCCATTGGAGAGACTAAAATAATCATTGACCTTATCCAAAACTGAACATGTATTTAACTGGATAATTTTCCAACATAATCTCATCAGAACAGGAGCAGATTAATGAAAGCAGCTGTAATTGGTCTTGGGAAAATGGGCGCCAACATATCCCGGCGATTGATCAGCGGTGGACACCAGATTATTGGTTATGACAACTCACCTGAAATTACACAGAAGTTAGTTGAGAGTGAAAATATGATGGCGGCGTTTTCAGTGGAAGAAATCATCAATGCCATCCCCCAACCCCGGGTAATCTGGATCATGGTTCCCGCAGGCAAAGCTACCGAGACTGTAATAAAAGGGTTAACTCCTCTCCTCGATGAAGGCGATATTCTCATTGACGGAGGAAACAGTAATTATCAGGATACGCTCAACCGTGGAAAAGTTCTGGCGGAAAATGGGATATTTTTTATTGATGTTGGCACCAGCGGCGGGATTTGGGGATTATCAGAAGGGTACAGTATGATGGTGGGGGGTGAGAAACAAGCAGTTAATACAATCACTCCGCTTCTGGAAACTCTTGCTCCTGAAAAACACGTCGGCTGGGGACATGTAGGTCCCTCCGGTGCCGGTCACTTTGTGAAAATGATCCACAACGGAATCGAATACGGCATGATGCAAGCCTATGCAGAGGGTTTAATATCCTAAAAGCGAAAGAGGAATTCCAGCTGGATCTGGGCCAAATTGCCGAAATCTGGCGATCCGGTAGTGTTGTTCGTTCCTGGCTGCTTGATTTAATTGCCAAGGCTCTGGAAGAAAATCCATATTTAGATGGTATCAAGGGCTGGGTAGCTGACAGTGGAGAAGGCCGCTGGACTGTTTTTGAGTCCATCGATCTGGACATTTCAGCCCCTGTCATTACCGCAGCCTTACAGGCACGATTTGTCAGCAGGCAGGAAGATAATTTTGCCGCTAAAATATTGGCTGCCATGCGCAATCAGTTTGGTGGTCACGCAGTAAAAAAAGAATAGTTTCTAGTTGCGATTAAGGAGGAAATTTTGGTCAGCAATTTTAAAGATAAAATTATTTTGATCACTGGCCCTGCCGGTAATTTGGGGTCAGCTGTGATGAAGAGATTTGCAGCTGAGGGTTCATCTCTAGTCCTTCTCGATCATCGTGAAGAGAGATTAAAAAACCTCTACCCACAGCTTGAGAATTCTCCAGATCATCTGTTGATTTCATCAATTGATTTAACAGATTCTTCAAAGGTTTCTTCTGCGGTATCCAAAGCGGTAGATCATTTTGACCGCATCGATATCCTGGTTCATACTGCAGGCGGGTTCAGGATGGGAGAAAAAGTCCACGAAACAACAGACAAGACCTGGGATGTGATGATGGACTTAAATGTCCGCACATTACTTAATATCTCAAGAGCAGTCGTTCCCTTTATGCTAAAAAACAAATCGGGAAAGATTATCAGTATCGGAGCCAGACTTGCCCTCTCCGGAAAAGCCAGGATGGGGTCTTACAGTGCAGCAAAATCAGCCGTGCTCCGCTTAACTGAAAGCATGGCCGCGGAACTAAAATCTCAAGGCATTAATGTCAACTGCGTCCTACCCGGTACCATTGACACACCGGAAAATAGAAAAGCCATGCCGGATGCGGATACCTCCAGATGGGTTTCCCCGGATTCGCTGGCGGAGGTAATCCTCTTTTTAACTTCCGACGCTGCCAGAGATATTCACGGAGCAGCCATCCCGGTATATGGAGCATAATTAAAAATGAACAATTATCCTATTACTGTAGTGATTTTCGGTGCATCCGGCGATCTTTCTCAAAGAAAATTAATCCCTGCGTTATATGATCTTTATCAAAAGGAACGGTTACCAGAAACCCGGATAATCGGTACCTCAAGATCAAAGTTCTCTCATAATCAATTCAGACAACACTTATTGGAGGGAATTAAAAAATTCAGCCCGGATTCTTTTCACCAGGATAAGTGGGATGATTTTTCAGAAAACATCTATTATCAACCGGGGAATCTCGCGGATGCAGAAGACTTCCGCAAACTGGGTGACACCATAAATACGCTTGAAGACAAACCCTCAAACAGGCTGTATTACCTGGCAATCTCACCTGATTTTTACCATCAAACCATACAAAACCTTGGGAAAGCAGGACTTGCCAGCCAGGA
>CAZHHT010000162.1:0-6830 GCA_964532455.1 uncultured Anaerolineales bacterium | reverse complement strand
TTGTAGTGTGCCATGAGGTGTTTCCAGCCAATCGAGCCGCTACGCACAGGAGCTGGCAAGAGGCCATGCTGACGGAGAATGCTTCGGATGGTCGATTGAGACACTCTAATATCTAACTTGATCAGTTCACCCTGGATCTTTCCATAACCCCAGCGAGGATTTTCTTGGGCAAGGCGGAGGATGAGTTTCTTGTTTTCCTTGGAAAGGGAAGGTCTCCCACCAATTCCTTTGATTGAGAACGTCCACTTCCGGCGAACCAAATCTCGATGCCAGCGAAAGATCGTCTCAGGCTGAATGATCAGAATGAGGTCACGAAAATAGTTGGTGGATTTACGCGAGAAATGTTTTAGCTTGACTACAAGAACAGCTAAAGTCATTTTCTCAATGCGAGTTGGTTTGATTGGGTGCTTGAGTTTACGCTGCAAGATAGCCAATTGATGACGGAGCACCAAGATTTCAAGGTCTTTTTCTGGGTCAGATAATCGGGAGAGGCTGAAAATCGATAAAAGTGATGAAAACAGGTGTCGCAGGATAAACCAGATCATGTAATTTCCTCGAAAAATCAGAATGATGTACTATCGAAGACTTAATATTACTGTATTTATAGAGGAAAAAATACGGATGAGGTTTTTAAAGGGCGCGGGGTTCAGATCTTGAAATACCTGATCAAGAAAAAGGGTGCCCTGGTTTCCAAAGAAGAACTCTTCACCAAGATCTGGAAAACATCATACTGCGGGGATATGAACACGCTGTACACGAATATTGCTTATCTGAGGATCGCGATCGAGGAAGATCCGTCTGCTCCTCGTTATTTACTCACTAAGCGGGGGAAGGGCTACATGCTGAACGGTAGCTGAGCCTCCAGGAGGGGAGGAGAGCGGGTTTTTTGGAGGCGTTCATACTGATACTGCCTCAAAAACCAGCCTAACTGATAATACTGCGCATAGGCAATTTGCTCTCACGCCACCTTTTCACTTACAAAAAGCATTAAGAAACTGCAAGGCCAGAAGCGTGGCTTCCGAAACTCATTAAGGGTATTATTGTATATCCCTTCAAAAAGATTAAATCCAACTATATCTCTATTGCCTGCCTAACTAAATTCCCGGGCCCTGTTAATCGGTTTTCAATAAGAAGATCCCAAACATCCAGGCACTGCTCAACCATAGAGCTATTCTGTTCCCCTTCGGCTTGTTCGTAGAGGCGCAGCAAAATGGATATCAGCTCTGTTCCTATATATCTCGCACTGCTGTCTTGAGCCCCCTCTTTTAGGGTTGTAGCAGATACACAAATGACAGGGAGTATCGCATCTGCAACAGGCACGAGGGAACCAGGAAGGTCTTTTATATACCTGATAAAATGGTGGGGGTCATCTTCAAATGCCTTTGACTGGATATATTCTTTTATAAAATCTTCATAATCCGATTCAAGTAACATAGCACCTTTCCTGAAAATGGTACGTAGTTCGTCGCGGACATCTTTCTCCGGATCATTCATGAACGGGCGCAATAGCTCCTGGCATTTTCCCGAATAATCCTCATTATTTAGAAATGAAGCGGTGATATTTGCAACACCGATGCGCTGTGATAGAGAACCTTCCATACAGGAAGCTAATTCGTCCCTGAATAAACCATCAAATAGATGGCGGGCCGTTACCTGCCTTGCGCCTTCCTTGGCTATGTCATTCTTGCCAGAGATGACCATCGCCTGAATAATTGGGCCGACCTGGTCTATATGACCAGGAACAGTATAGTTGAAAATATCTATTGCTCGGTAAGACGCTGCCACTCGTAGATCATCATTGCAAGCTGCACAAAACCACTGAACAGCTAACTCTTCATCTATTCGAAATACTGGCTTAATGGCTTCAATAGATGCCATTCTTACTACTGGGTGGGTGTCAGAAACCAGTGATTCGATACCTGGCCTAACCTGTTCAAAATAATCCGGATTCTTCCACAACAGGCGCCCAATAGTATCGGCAGCTACACCTCGCACACAATTGATCGTGTTCTGGAAGAGGATGTCAACGGTAGCTTCGTCGATGCTGCTATCGTTGTAGATATTCAAATTTCCAGGTTCAGGATCGGGGTGGTCCACAGCAAAGCGCACCAATTGTTCAATTGTTTTTTTCGACCAACTTTCATCAGGCCTTCCCGCAATAAGCCGACAGAACGACGTTGCAACTTCATAGGAATCACTGGATTGATATTTATCTAAGACCGCGAGAATAGTTTTGATACTTGCAGGCCGCCATGAGTCTTTCTCGGCTTCGGGTACTGCGTCACCCGGAGTAGAAGATGAAAGGCCACTAATCACAGCTGAGATGTACCATGGATGCACACTGTCGGGAAACAGGAGCGCAAGTTTGCCGAATCGTTCAGGGAACTGGCTGGACATATTAGCAAGGCTTTGTGCAAAACTTCGAATAGAGGTTGTCAGCACCCGATCCGGGCCAGCCTGGACCCATTTGTTGTTGTCCTGCTCCGTGACATTACTACTCGCGACTATTCTGAGCCATGCCTTGTCACTGATCTTTGTTAGATTTGGAGTGAGTTTTGACCCTATCACCCCTCCGACGGTACCCCCGCCACGCATAAAGGAACTACTATCATATTTTCCAAATTTCCTATTGAGCACACGTATCAAGGATCTTGTAGCTGGCTGCGTTCTACTGCTGTCTACTGCGGGAAGCAAGAAATACTGGGTTTTCCCCCAGAAATGAGGATATTTTCCTTTGCGTCTCCACTCTAAGCAATATTTAGCATCTGCAATTTCCTCAGGAGCATGGTAATCGACAATTGCGTCTTCCAATCTTTTAAACACATTGTCGGAACAATGAGAGGATAATGAAGTAACGAGCTCTACTGCGGGTGCCCATTCAGTCTCATAGTATCCGGAACCAAGGCGGAATCTTGACGGATCATCAAGCAGCCAGTTAATCCCGGCGTCTGCATGACTGTCCGGTAGATGCGCGTAAGCAGCTATGATGACATTTTCAATCATAGGGCCGTTGATTTCGTTGTTATTTTGGAGAGACTCAACTAGCGAGATAAACTCTTCAGGCTTCTCGGCTGCAAGCACGCTTCCGGCCCGGGTAACCAATTTTATAGTCCCGAGAATGATATTTGTTTCGTCTCTTCCCGATCCTAATTCCATCTTCCAAGTTTCTCTTTGATAGTCTTCTCGAGTAACTGAAGTAGCAATATGAACAATGTGTGGCATCAGATGTTCCCAGGATTCAAGCGGATACCTCTCCACTACTTTGAAAAAAGCCGTCAATTCGTGCTTAACCCATCTGTTAGGACGGCTAGATAATTCCTGTGTATTGCTTCCTCTGCTGCTATTGATGCGGAAAGAAAGAATGGCGCTGAGTAATTGAAGGGCCCGGATGGGATATTTCGTACATAAGGAATTCCAGTCTACATAATCTCTCACTTGTCCCATTCTGGTTAGCTGAAGACGGAGGTCAAACATGTTTTCGGAATCGTCCACCTCCTTCCAACACAATGCACCATAGATCCGTGAAGGCCAAGGCTCGTCCTTGCTCAAACTGGGCGACAATATATCCGTTACTTTGTCTGGGACATACTCGGCTACTGATCGAAGTAACCACAAGGCACGACCAATCAGTTGGTCTTCAGCGGAATTAAGCCATTCCGAGATTGCCCCGCTGTCTAAAAGGTAAGATATCCACACCTGATGGCCAAAAAAAACTGTTTCATGAATATGTTCTGTCCATGAGGGTTCATCTACAAGCTTCAGAAAGAATGAGCCTATTGGGTCATTAATCTTTTCCATTTGGCCAAATAGCTCAAGGACGAGGTGTTTCAGATGGAAACGGACATTATCAGATTCTAAGAGTTCTTTTGAAGCCCTGAAGAACTCCCGGGGATCATCGTCTGACAGAAGAGAAAACACTTGACGAAGTTGTTCACGCCGGAATAGAGATTGAGTACTCTTGGAACCTAACCAATCAATTACTGAACCGGTCCCCCGGAGAACATTCTGCAGAAGGCGCTCCGCGATCAAAAAATCCAGATAGCTCTGGTGAAAAAAATAATCCTGCTTTGATTGGGTTGAAGAATACCAAATGAAATTAAAGCTTTCCGAATCCGCGGATCCCGCCCGGCCAGGTTGACAGGGGCAGATACTGCGCCATTGCTTTCCACGTAGTCGAGTATTGGTTCTAAAAAAGCATCAATTTGCGAGCCCGATATTCCTACCTGTTCATCAAGACACCGGCGCCGATCCTCCCAAAATCGTCGCATAAGTTCAGTCGCGGACTTAAAGCTCCAGACCATACTTTCTTCATTAAGCTTTATCCAGATGGCCAAATTGAAAGGGCAGGAAAGTATATTTATCTGCTTATTAGTAAGGCTGTCAATATCGGATCCTATGATATTTTTCAGCTGTTCCTTGGTAAGTTCATTTACAGGTATTTTATTTATGCTGTTTAGATCTTTGTTGCCAACTAATGTCCTGAGCTCAGGATCGTTTTCCATATCATAAGAACGACAGGCAAAAACCAAAGAAATGTTCTTTCCCCCTTTGCGCAGAGACTGGACCTGTCGAACCATTTCGTTACATACAGCTATTGCAGTACTGGAGTGCGCAGCTGTCCAGCGGATAGCATCGAGCTGATCCAATATTAGCACGCTTCTGCGTTCGCCGGCCAGGCCAGCAAGGGAATAGACAGGTGAGTCTGGTAGTCCCAAATCCTTCCCAAATTGCTCTGCGGTATTAACGGGATTTCGCGTGTCTAGCCGGATGGGCAAATATACTAGATCGCGGTCATTCAGCATTTCAGTCAACTCATATAAAACGCCCGTCTTCCCGTAGCCCGCAGCGCCGTGAACAATGACATCATGTCCATTAACGATGGAATCTATAATCTGGGTTGATTCAGCCCTCGGGATGATGTTACCTCCAATCAGGCCTCCCTGAATAGAATCTTTGAATTGCTTTTTCAACTCCTCTACGGCAGGGCCAATATGTTTATTGTGTGTTAAAACTTTGGGGCGAATATTGCATTTATCACTCAAATGCTGCCTTAGTTTATCAACATATATTGGCTGGCGATAATTGTCATCAGCAGCATAGGTTAGCAATACAGAAAGTGCTGTTTCGGCCTCTCCGGTCAACAAAAAGCTTGTGCGCGCTAAAAGATCCTCCTTTGCCATTTGATTATCCGGCTCAAGGATTATATGAGTTCGTTTGATAAAGTCAAAAGCCTGGGCCAATTCTCTATCGTTGGCTGGGTTTAGATCCAGTCTATTACAAAACTCATTGAATATCCTGGTGCGGGGCTGCCCTTTTTCTTTTATTGAGAATTGATAAAAAGTCTCCGGGTCGTTATCAGAGTTTCTAGCGCTATCGCATATGTCTCCCAGATTATTGAAAGGAACTGCTGAAACAAACGCAAATTCAAGTCCCTGATCTCTAGACAAATGATTTTTTATATTGTGGAGGACTTTTTTTTCAGCCAGCCTAGCTATTGTCCAGTTCTCGCTACTTCCACAGCGAGCTTTGCACTGCTGGAGTTGCCGGGTTCCATCTTTCCTAATAACCAGAAGATCTACTCCTGGCTCGTCGAGGCCAATCAATTCTATGGTTACGGACTTGATTTCCTCATTTAATAAATTGAGAAGTTGCTTTGCAACCCATCTTCCCTCATACCGGTTGCCTAGCTTATCCGCCATTCCTCCTGAATCAAGTGCCATAGTATATGCCCGCCTTACAAGTACAAGAACTCTATACTTTCTTTGATGCGCATTGTGTCTGCTAACAATTTTATTACAAGAGTAAAGCCCTGATGATTTTTGTGGCTTCAAAATAAGCTCTCAAGCCGTTTACTCTTCTATTTAATAATATCCGGAATTGCTAGTTCCTGAAAGCGATCGCTATATTTCAGATACAAACACGAGGCCCTAGGAATCACGGAGAGCGATTTCCCTGGGGAGATCTACCCCTGATAAAGGCCTGAAAAGGAGAGAAAAAGGGACCAAATTATTTTCAAATAGGCAAAATGCGCATAGGCATTACCCTACGCTTACTCCTTCAAATTCCACTTCACAATAAAAATAAGATAGGCAAAATCCGTGCTTGACGACCTTTTTTATTTTAAGTATACTTCTTACAGAAATGTAAATATACAAGCGATAACACAAAACCCATCCAGATGAATTCCAACCCCCGACTGTTTCTCCTGTTACAAAGCACTATTCTCCCTGCTGCACTACCCCTTCCAGAATAACTTCTGTCCCAACAGTTATATCTCCGATCCAGGTCCTGGTTATAGTGTAAGTCTCGCCATCAGCCGTTTCGCCTTTCTGTCCAGGAAACGCGTCATAAATAAGGGGCGGCGAGTTGGGATACTCCCCGCCTTCAGGCCCCTTGGGCATGACCACAACTAGTCTCGGAAACCAGTCTTCCTCCAGCTGAGCCAATGCCTCGTCATATTCTTTGCTGCTCTCCTCGTACATGGACAGGTCATAAATCTCGCTACCCACCTCGCCAGCCACGAGTGTAGCTTGTGCTTCCGACGTTGTTGGCACATAGTTTTCATTTAGTTTCTCTATTACATTTACCAAACCCCCGTTCGGTGTCAGCACGCCTGAAAACATAGCGATTGCACCAACCAATATCAAGGCTAAAACTGTAACCAATATATAAATTTTCTTTCTTCGAGAATTATTCATTATAAAATCGCTCCCCTGACAAACCTAAGATAAACCAGCCCAATAACAGCAGCAATCACTGCCTATGGAAACTTTACAGCTTCTTTGTCTTCCTCAATTTGACTAAAGTTCTTCAAAATCTTTTTAGCTCTT
>CAZHHT010000161.1:0-6837 GCA_964532455.1 uncultured Anaerolineales bacterium | reverse complement strand
AGGTAGTAAGACAGGAAGAGGATGAGGATCTGGCCGCCAATTTGGAGCAGCTTTTTGAACGGGTGCAGGCAGGTGAAGAAGATGAATTGAGATTAATTATTAAAGCTGATGTCCAGGGATCTTTGGAACCCATCGTCTCCTCTGTCCAGAACCTTAAAAGTGGTGGGGAGCAGCAGGAGATTGGCGTGAAAGTGATCTATTCAGGCACGGGCAGTATAGGTGAAAATGATGTCATGCTGGCATCAGCCACCAACTCGATTATCCTCGGGTTTAATGTTGGTCCGGATAGTGTTGCTAAAAGGCTGGCCGATTCGGAAGGAATCTCTATCCGCAGATACAAGATCATTTATCACCTGATAGAAGATATTGAAAAAGCCCTTAAGGGTATGCTTGAACCAATTGAGAAGAAGATTCTGGTCGGCAAAGCAGAGGTGCTGGCAGTTTTCCCATCTGGAAAACACAACTATGTAGCAGGCTGCCGGGTAGATAAAGGAGAATTCCACCGGAATGGCAAAGTCCGTGTAATCCGGGATGGTAAAGTGGCTTTTGAAGGGGATATCGTTTCCCTCAAACGGCATAAAGAGGATGTAAATGAGGTCCGGACAGGATTTGAATGTGGAATCGGGCTGAAGGGATATTCCAGCTTTGAAGAAGGCGACATCCTGGAAAGTTATGTGATTGAACTCGTGTCAGAGTTTTAGGAAAGATGGTATCAGAATCACGTTCAGTACGAATAGCCAATAGGATTAAACGGGATCTCACCCTGCTTTTTTTACACGAGGTTAGCGACCCCCGACTTGCTGGCATCAATATCACCAGTGTAGAGGTTGATCGCGAAGTGTCGTATGCAGATATTTATGTTTCAGCAATGGATGGGGATGAAAGAAAATTGGAGATCATGGCTGCTTTAAAAAGGGCAGGGGGATTTATCCGCTCTGAATTGGCTCATAGCATTTCTCACCTCAGGACATTTCCTCAAGTCCGGTTTTATTGGGATCCCATTCCTGAGCGGGTGGACAGGATCGATAAAATTCTAGCTGAGCTGGATGAGGAAGAAGGGATTATAGATTCGGATGAATAAAGAGAACATTCAGGCGTTTGGCGACCTGGTCGAACGGGCAGATCGCATTTTAATCATTTCACATACCCGTCCGGATGGGGATGCGGTTGGTTCCCTGATTGGGTTAGGGCTTATTTTTGAAGAGTTGGGGAAAGAAGTAAACCTGGTTCTGGAGGATGGAGTTCCGAAGGTATTTCATCATCTTCCTGCTTATGACAGAGTATTCCGGGAAGCTGCCGGTGTTTATGATCTGATCGTTGTTGTGGATTGTTCCGACATCGATCGAATTGGGAATGTTCTCGATGACTACGGTGAACCGGATGTGAATATTGATCATCATCCTACCAATACCTGGTTCGCTGGTTTGAATCTGGTTCAGGAAAATGCAGTCGCGACCGTAGAAATCATTTATGACCTGGCTGTCGCTCTTTCACTGCCTTTAAACCAATCGATCGCTGAAGCTCTCCTGACTGGTTTACTCACAGACAGCCTGGGCTTCAGAACCTCAAATACTTCACCAAAAGCGTTACGGATTGCTGCTGATCTGCAGGAGTTGGGAGCTGATCTTCCTTTTCTCTACCGGAAAGCAATGATTGAGAAGTCATTGGAGGCAGTAAAATACTGGGGTTTGGGTTTATCAAGAATTAATTTGGAAGACCGGCTGGTTTGGACCTCACTCAGTCTGGATGACAGGAAAAAGGCAGATTACCCCGGGCGGGATGATGCAGATTTGATTAACCAGCTGGCGTCGATTAAGGAAACAGATATCAGTCTTGTTTTTGTTGAACAAAAAAATGGGACAGTGAAGGTAAGTTGGCGTGCGCGTCCCGGTTTCGATGTCTCAAAAACAGCACTCGAATTTGGCGGCGGTGGACATAAACCTGCTGCCGGGGCAGAGATCAAGGGAAGCCTGGAACAAGTACAAGAAGATGTTATCAAGGCAACCAAACATGCCTTAATCGGAAGCGGATAATCCACAAGAGTCTGAAAAAATAGTCGGGGAGATAAAAAAGATGATTCAAGATGAAATGAAAGATTTTATAACAGGAGCTCTGGTCGTGGATAAACCGGTCGGAATGACTTCCCATGATGTGGTAAAAGTGGTCCGCCATGGTACTGGAATTCGCAGAGCCGGTCATACCGGAACCCTCGATCCCAGGGCATCAGGTGTGTTGGTAGTCTTAATTGGACCAGCTGTCCGATTAAGTGAATTTCTATCTGCCTCCGACAAACGATACCAGGCAATTCTCAAGTTCGGTGTAGCAACCGACACCTATGATACAGAAGGGAGACAGGTTGGGGAAACAAAATCAGTGGAGCATATCACCGAGCTTGATTTCCAGCAGCTGCTGAAGAAATATGAAGGAAAAATTGCCCAGGTCCCTCCGGCACATTCCGCAGTGAAGGTGAATGGGAAAAAAGCCTACGAATTAGCTCGAAAGGGAGAGGTAGTAGAACTGGCACCCAGAATGATTGATGTCTATAACCTGGAACTTCTCGAGTGGGCGCCACCGGAGGCAGTGATAGACGTGTATGCATCCTCTGGAACGTATGTGCGTTCCCTGGCTAACGATTTAGGCAATGACCTTGGGGTAGGCGCGCATTTAACCGGTTTGAGAAGGACAAAAAATGGTCAGTTCACTCTCCGGGATGCAGTCCGTCTACAGGAACTTAAAGATTCCTTTGAAGCTGGTGATTGGTATAAACACCTCATTCCTGCCGCGGAGACATTGGCAGATTGGCATACGCTTGAACTATCAGCGGACGATATAGAGAAAATTAAACACGGTGTTCGGATTCCCGCTTTACCCGGTGATACTGGTTGGGCAAGGGGATTAAGTGAACAAGGAGACTTGATTGCGCTTCTAGAAGTAGCAGAAGGGGAACAAGCTTGGCAGCCCAGGAAGGTTTTTATCACGAGCTGACACCGCGATATTTAGCAGGAAACAGCATGCAGCATTTCCACAACGTAGAAGAAATACACCTGGAACAATCCTGGTTGACAATTGGTAGTTTTGACGGGGTTCATTTAGGTCACCAGCAGATTATCCATGATCTTGTTAAGGGTGCTCGTGATAATGGGCAACCTGCCGTTGTGGTTACCTTTTTTCCTCATCCTCAATTGATCATAAAAAAAGAGCAGCGTCCATATTACCTTACACTCCCTGACAAGCGGGCTCAATTATTGGGTGATCTTGGCGTAGATATTGTTCTGACTTACCCTTTTTCAAGAGAAACCTCACAAATGAGAGCCGAGGAGTTTATTACATTATTACACCGGCGTCTTCAATTCTCCCAGCTTTGGGTTGGATATGATTTTGCACTGGGCAGGAACCGGGAAGGTGACCCCACCTACCTGAAGAACCTCGGTAAGCAACTTGGATATACACTCAAAGAAATCCTACCCTACTTAATAGACGGAGAATTGGTCTCATCCAGCCGGATCCGGAATAGTATTCGTAAAGGCGAAGTGCGAGAAGCAGCTACTTACCTGGGGAGATACTTTGAGGTCACTGGTACGGTGATCATGGGTGAGAATCGGGGTAAAAGCCTTGGATTTCCTACCTCAAACCTTGATGTACCGCAAGAAATGGTTGATATTAAACCCGGAGTATACGCCTGCCTGACTGATGTCGATGGGCAGACCTGGAAAGCGGTCACAAATATCGGTTTTCGCCCGACTTTTGAGGAAGGAATACTTTCTCCCCGGATAGAAGCACATTTGTTGGGGTTTTCAGGGAATCTTTACGGCGAAGAATTGAGTTTACGATTTGTTGAGCGCTTGAGGGATGAAATGAAATTTGAACGGGTTAGTGCCCTGCAAGCCCAAATTAGGTTGGACATTGACCAAGCTCTTCATATTTTAGGGGAAGAATGATCATCCTTGCCAATCAGGATGTCTTTGGTATAATTTCCGTGCTGACTAGACCAATTTGCGGCATTCGCTGCGGATTCGGAGACCTGCTAGAAAGCAATTATTCAAAATATAGTAGGAGATAGCAGACGTCATGAGCCTTGCCAAAATTCAAAAAGAAGAGATCGTTAAAGAGTTTGGACGACATCGGAATGATACTGGATCCCCTGAAGTCCAGATTGCTCTCACAACCACAAGAATTATAGAACTCACCGATCATCTCAAGGAACATACCCACGACGAATCATCCCGGAGAGGATTGTTGAAATTAGTTGGACAGCGCCGGAGATTGTTAGCTTATTTACGGCGGGAAGACTACCAGAGATATGTCGCGGTAAGCGATCGTTTAGGCTTACGGAGAAAATAAGTTTCTAAGCCGAGTGGGTTTAAGCAATACTGCTGCCCCTCGGTTTCTTTTTGCAGGTACTGTGAATTTGAGAATTACGGGGAAGTGCGGTTGTCGGCGTGGATAGGATGGATTACGAGGGGGACCAACCAGAGCGGTGGATCACTTTCTCACCAGGAAAAAACTGAATATTGAAAAAGAAGAACTAGTAACTACTTATTCAATCGTAATATTGTACTAAGTCCGCGTATTCTAGTCAGGTTGGGTATTGGGAGGTATGAACAAACACTTGTCCTTAGCTCCCAATTCCTGACCCTTTGGATGCCCGGCAGGAGATAAAAATGAAACCAGAATCAAAGAAATATACAATGTTAGTGCAGGACAAAGAGATCATTATTGAAACCGGGACTCTGGCAGAACAGGCAGGCGGAGCTGTGACTGTCCGTTTAGGAGATTCTGTCATGCTCGGGACCGCCACTATGGGTGATGATGCCCGGGAAGGGGCGGATTTTTTCCCGCTGACGGTGAATTATGAAGCCCGGATGTATGCCAGCGGCACCATTCCCGGCGGCTTTTTCCGGCGAGAAGGACGCCCTGGAGAAGATGCAACTCTGACAGACCGCTTGATTGACCGTCCTCTTAGACCCCTTTTTCCAAAGGATTTACGGAACGCGGTTCAATTAATCTTGTATGCTCTCTCCGCAGATGGCAAACAACCCATGGATATCATTGGTGTGATCGCAGCATCCGCCTCACTGGTCATTTCCGATATCCCCTGGGATGGACCGATAGGAGCAATCCGTGTGGGAAGGATCGATGGAGAATTCATTGCCTATCCGACATACGAAGAGATTAAAAAGTCTGATTTGGATCTGATCATGGCAGGCAGCCGGGATGCAATCCTGACTGTTGAAAGCAATTCGAAAGAAGTATCAGAAGAGGTCATCCTGGCAGCTCTGGAATGGGGACAAAAAGCCATTCAACCGCTGATTGACGTCCAGGAAAAAATGAGTAAGGAAATTGGTAAAACCAAAAATGAATACCAATCCTTTAAGATCAGTGATGATTTGAAGGCAGAAGTACACTCCAAAGCATATGATCCGATAAATGATATTCTGGTGAAAGAATATAAAAAAGTGGAGTTCAGACAGGCAATGGATGCACTGCGTGAGAAAATTCTGGAAGAATTAACTGCAGATGACGCAGCTCTACCTGAGGATGTGAAGGAAGCTTTTGAAGATGTCTTAAACCAAGCGATTCGGAACCGCATCCTGAACACGGGAAAACGGTCTGATGGCAGGGATCTGACAAAGGTTCGTGATATTTGGTGTGATATTGATACCAGCCCCCGGGCGCACGGATCCGGTCTATTCACCCGGGGCCAAACCCAGGTGATGACTTTGACTACTCTCGGTACTCCGCGAGATGCTCAGATGATTGACAATCTTTCTCCCCAGGAAACCAAACGGTATATGCATCATTACAACTTCCCTCCCTTCTCTGTGGGAGAAGTTCGTTTCCTAAGAGGAACCTCCCGCCGCGAAGTCGGGCATGGGGCCCTGGCCGAACGGGCGCTGCTGCCTGTTATTCCTTCCGAGGAAGATTTCCCATACACGCTGCGGCTGGTTTCCGAGGTGCTGTCCTCTAATGGTTCCTCATCTATGGCTTCTGTGTGTGGATCAACATTATCCTTGATGGATACCGGAGTGCCGATCAAAGCACCCGTGGCAGGTGTGGCGATGGGTTTGGTTATGGAAGACGATCGTTATGCCATTCTGACTGATATTCAGGGATTGGAAGATCATATTGGAAATATGGACTTCAAAGTTGCTGGAACTGAAGCAGGTATTACTGCGCTGCAGATGGACATTAAACTGAAAGGGATATCCTCCCAGGTGATGTCGGAATCGATGGCACAGGCAAAGGTAGCCCGGTCATTCATTATGAGCGAGATGCTTAAGACGATTTCGGAACCCAGAACTGATCTAAAACCTCATGTACCTCGCATCCAGGCGATCCGGGTTCCTGTGGATAAAATTGGAGCGATCATCGGTCCCGGCGGGAAAACCATCCGTGATATTCAGGAATCGACAGGGGCCAGGATCGATATCAATGATGAAGGAATAGTTTTTATCTCCTCGGATGATGGTGAAAGTGCCCGGATGGCAAAAGAGCGCATTGAAGGGCTTACTGCGACCCCGGAAATCGGCCGGATTTATACTGGTCGGGTTGTCGGTATCAAGACTTTCGGCGCTTTTGTTCAAATTCTGCCCGGCATTGACGGGCTGGTGCATATTTCCCAGCTGGATTCCAGCCACGTAAAGAACGTGGAGGATGTGGTTGCATTTGGTGATGAAATCACTGTGATGGTGACAGATATTAGCAAGGACGGCAAAATCCGCCTTTCCAGGCAGGCTGTTCTGGAAGGCTGGTCACTGAAAGAAGCTCAGCAAGCAGACCGAAAGTAGATTGAAATGAGAAGGCCGGTCCCTCGGACGGGCTTCATCGTGTATGATG
>CAZHHT010000160.1:0-7028 GCA_964532455.1 uncultured Anaerolineales bacterium | reverse complement strand
GTGGACCGGACCTGTAAGGCTGTCACCCTTGACAAAACCACCATCATAGAAGGCGATCTGAAAAATCGGCATAGAATTTATTCTCCAACTTTGGAAGATTAATGGGGGGTCAGCATTACAAGAGGCTCATCGCTGAATGGTATAATGATTGGCTCAAAGATCTTACGCGTGATAAAGATTACTACTCAGAGTTTTTCAATGGTTTTAACGGGAAGGTTCTCGAACTTGCCTGTGGCACAGGTAGATTGCTGATACCTATTGCAGAATCCGGAGTTAAGATTCATGGATTGGACTCCTCGCAAGATATGCTCGATATCTTACAGCGGAAGGTTACCAACCAAAATATCAAGGGTATCGAATTACATAATCAATTAATGGAGAACTTTTCTCTTCCAACGAAATACAATGCCATCTTTGTAGCTAGCGGGTCATTCCAACTTCTCACTTCATCTGATAGTGTTTTGAATTCTCTGGGGTGTGTCCGTGCCCATCTCTCAGATAACGGTTTCTTACTTGCGGATCTATTTGTTCCCTGGGACAGCATCATCGCGCAGAAGCGTAACGACTATCATGTCACAAGGGATGTAGTTCGTCCAAACGGGAAGCGCAGTATCGTGCTTGAACGCTTTGAGATTGACATACCAAATCAAATTAAGCGCGGCGCATACCGATATGAATTCTATGATCAGGAGCGGCTTACTGACTGCATCACCGACGATCTATCTATCCGTTGGTACTGGAAAGACGAGTTCTTGGTTCTACTAGACAAAGCTGGTTTTTCAAGGATAGAAGTACTAACCCAGTCTCCTCTTTACGCTGATGGTTATTCCTTTGTGTTTAAGGCATACAAAGGGGATTCGAGTTGAAGGCTGCCTCCTTATTTAAAACTAACCAGGAGTCTTAGAGAGATGGTGACCAGGCAAACACTGATCACTGAATACTGAAAACCGTCACCAGGCATCATTTACCCAAAGGGTAAATTTAACATCCTGAGACCTTCAATTTGCACTCGGTTCTAACTCTATGCCTGATAATTGATTTCCAGCTGCACTTTGTTCAACCGCTTGTACAATCCATCCCTGGCCATTAATTCTTCATGGGTGCCAGATTCAACTATCCGGCTGCCATCCAAAGCTACGATAAGATCAGCGCTTCGAATCGTAGATAGGCGGTGGGCAATCACAATGACCGTTTTGCCCACCATTAACTGCTCCAGGGCTTGTTGGATCAACAACTCAGTTTTGGTATCTACTGAAGAGGTGGCTTCATCAAGGATTAAGATCGGGGCATCTTTAAGGACTGCCCGGGCAATCGCTATCCGCTGCTTTTGACCCCCGGACAGCTTTACCCCCCGCTCCCCAATCATTGTGTCATATCCATCAGGTAAATGATTGATAAATTCATGGGCGTTTGCAATTCTGGCAGCGTTAATCATTTCTTCTTTGGTAGCGCCCTGGCGGCCAAATATAATATTTTCACCTGCTGTGCCATGAAACAGGAAAACATCCTGCAGTACCATGCTGATCTGCTGGCGAACACTCTGAGTGGGCAGGTCTCGAATGTCAAATCCGTCCAAGGAAATGGATCCTTCACACACATCGTAGAACCTGGGGATCAGGTTTGCCAAAGTAGTCTTGCCAACTCCCGTGGGCCCTACTAAGGCAACAACCATACCCGGGTGGATATTCAGGTTGATTTCCTCCAGGACAGTATCGCCGACGGAATAGCGGAAACCTACATCTTTGAGCACAATTGCTCCAGCTGCTCTTCCCTCCAATTCAACTGCTTCTGGTTTTTCAACAATATCAGGAGCTTCGTCCAGAACCTCTGCTACCCGCTCTGCACCAGCTAGGGCTTGTTGAACACTTTCCCATACCCCACTCAAAGCGCGCACCGGCTGGTAAAGCAATTCCAAATAGAGGAAAAAAGCCACCAAGCCACCAATCGCCAAAGTTTCCCCCAAAACAAAGCGACCGCCAAAATAAATTAACACAACTGTGCCCAATGATGTTGCAAACGAAACAATAGGGTGAAAGGTTGCCATCAAGCGCAGCGCTCGCAAGGTAGAATCCCGATAGCCGGTAATGTGTTTGCCTACCCGGCTCAATTCGTTCTCCTCACGGGTAAAAGCCTTGATTTCTCGCACACCAGAAAGATTGTCGTTAAGCGCAGCATTAAGCTCCCCCAATACCGATTGCCTAGCGCGAAACGCTGGCCGCACGTATTTGGTGAACCCCTGCATCGCCAACACTATGATAGGAACCGGGATCATACTCAACAAAGTGAGTTTCCAATTCATCTTTGCTAAAATTGCTATGACCCCCACTAGCATAAGTGAATTTGCAATCATATCCGGGATCGCATGAGCAATCAAATGCTCAATCAAATCCGCATCGTTCACCACCCGCGACATCAATTGTCCGGTTTGTTTGTCTTCATAAAAACGAAGCGATAAGCGCTGCAAATGTTGATAGACCATCGATCTCACATCTGCGACCACATTCCACCCTGCAACGTGAGCCGAATAACTGCGGACAAATTGTAAAACAGCCCTGGCAGCATAAAGCACCAACGCCAATAACGCCAACTGGGGTATACGGCCCAAATCATCTTGGCTCCCGGCGGAATCGGTCGCGATTTCTATCATTGATTTGACCAGCCAGGGAGCATACAGCTCAACCCCAACCAGCAGCAGCATGCTCAAGATTGTAAAACTTAACACGGCAGTGTATTTATGTATGAATTTGAAAACAAACCTGAGTGATTTCAATCTTGATGCCTCCATACTAAAAAATTATCTTTTGATTGGGGTACTTGCTATTCTTTTTTCAATCCCGTCCCACCAAGCAGCCCTGTCGTAATTCAAAGATCTCCAGAATAATTAGCAACCCATAATTATTATAGCCATCAATATAAAAGATGTGCTAAATTTCTGATCATTTGATTGGGCAATAAAACGATCAAATAAAGATATTTCAGAAAACAAAAAAGGCTGCTCACCATTCTGCAGCCTTTTAGTATTTAATCCAGAAACTGGATTCTTTATGTTTCCAGTTCTGAGAGGAGCTCCGCTAATTCATTATTCCCATCACTAGCGTCCATTGCTTTTCGAATGGCTACCTCAAAAGCGGTTGGAGTTGCTTCTCTTATTTCGTCTTCGTCTTCCTCAAAATGTAAAGCTTCCTGGGGTGATTCCTCAAGTGCTTTCATGCTTAATTTAATTTGTTTCTTGCGGCGGTCAACTTTGAGAACCTTTACATTCACCTCATCACCCTTCTTGACAATATCATTTGGGGTACGAATATATCCGTGAGCCATCTCACTGATGTGAACCAGACCAGGTCTTTCCGCATCGATATCTACGAACACACCATACTTTTCTATCCGGGTGACTTTACCAACTAATTCCATCTCGGGTTTAATCTCCCGCCAGCCCATTCCCACCGGTTCAAGCATGGTCAATTCAATCTTTTTATTCTCTGGGTCAGCACTTTGAATCCAGACTTCTACTTCCTGGCCTATCTTCAAAACATCAGCAACGCGGGTTACTGATCCTTTTTGAATTTTTGAAATGTGGAGTAAACCAGGTACTCCGATACCAACATCAACAATCGCGCCAGCCAGTGAGATTTTCAACACCTTCCCGGCAACCTTCATCTTAGGTTCTAAGTCTTCAATTGTTTCTGGCGTCTTTAACTCTTCGTTCGCCATAAAACACTCTCCATATTACTCTTCGTTTTTCGACAAGCGTCAATTATACCTTTGACATCATAGATTGTCAAAGAGCCGGAGCGATAGGCTAGAAACCAGCTGTATCTAGTGGGAGGTTAGACCCTCTAAGATTAAGATCAACTTCCCAACCCAGCCGCCCCTTTTCAACTCCAGCGGAATCCAGGCCGATGATTCTCCAAATCGCACCCGGGAATCAAATTCCCACGGTTGAGGCAGTGGTTTTCCTTCCGGGTATTGGAGATATAATTGTCGGTTCTGGATAGAGATGCCTTCCAGCCCGGCACTCTCAGCAAGCAGTTTGATCTTCAATTGGAGAAGAAGGTTTTCCACGGTCTCCGGAAGCGTACCAAAACGGTCAACGAATTCATTTCTGAGCCCCTCTATCTGCTCTGAGTTGAAAACCGAAGCTGCCCGCCGATAAAGACTCAACCGGACTGAGCGGTCTTGAATATAATCCTCTGGAATGCCTATCGGTAATGGGAGGTCAATCCGCACAATGGGGCGGAGGATTTGGAAAGGCAATTCTCTCTTATCCCGGGTATCGGGTTTATCCTTGTTAAACCGATTTACAGCATCTGCCAGCAGTCGGGTATAAAGATGAAAACCAACAGCAGCGATGTACCCGGACTGCTGAGTTCCGAGTATATCGCCAGATCCGCGGATTTCCAGATCCCGCATGGCAATTGAATAGCCGGCACCTAATTCCGTATGCTCCGCTATAGTTTCCAGGCGAAGGCGTCCCTCCACTGTAGGAGATTTCTGGCGCTGCTTAAAGAAGTAGGCATACGCACGCTGCGCTCCCCTGCCCACCCTACCCCGCAGCTGGTAGAGCTGCGCCAGGCCGAACATATCCGCCCGGTCAACAATCAGGGTATTGGCGTTAGGAATATCCAGGCCCGACTCGATAATAGAAGTGGAAAGCAGCACGTCAATTTTCCCCGCGGTGAATTCCCTCATCCTCTCTGCGAGATCCTTTTCTGCCATTTGTCCATGAGCTATTCCAATCCTGGCTTCCGGTACCATCTTTGCCAGGTGGAATTTCATAGCATCGATGGTTTTAACCCGGTTATGAACAAAAAACACTTGTCCGCCCCGTTCCAACTCTCTCCAGATCGCTTTTTGGATTAACGCCGGATCGTAAGGACTAACATGAGTAACAACCGGCAGACGCTCTTCGGGAGGTGTGTTTATCCGGGAAATATCTCTCACTCCGGTTAATGCCATATACATGGTCCGGGGGATCGGAGTAGCAGTCAGGGTTAAAACATCTATATCGGTTCTTTTAGCCTTGATCTTTTCTTTGTGAGAAACACCAAAACGCTGCTCCTCATCAACAATCATTAATCCTAGATCATGAAAGATCACATCTGAGGAAAGCAGCCGGTGGGTGCCGATCACAATATCCACTGAGCCCTTAACCAAACCACTCAGGATTTTACTCTGCTGGTGATGTGTCCGGAAGCGGGATAACATCCGGATCTCAACCGGAAATCCGCCCATCCGTTCCAGGAAGGTATCATAATGCTGCTGGGCAAGAACGGTAGTTGGAACCAGAATGGCAACCTGCTTTCCATCCATCACCGCTTTAAATGCTGCCCTGACGGCTATCTCTGTTTTGCCGTATCCAACATCACCGCAGATTAACCGGTCCATCGGTTTCGGTTTTTCCATATCCTCTTTGACAAGAGTTAATACATGCAATTGATCCTCTGTTTCAATATAAGGAAAGCTGGCTTCCAATTCCTGCTGCCAGGCAGTGTCCGGACTGAAAGCATATCCTCGGACTGTCTCCCTCTTCGAATATAGCTCCAGCAGGTCCTGGGCGACTTCTATTACTTCTTCCTTAACACGGGATTTAGTTAATCCCCAACGGTTGCTTCCCAGGCGGGTGATTTTGGGATCATGATGGTCAGGACCAACATACCTGGTGAGTCGGTCTGCCTGGGGTGCCGGAACATACAATTGATCCCCATCTGCGTACTCTACGGCCAGATACTCTCCTTCAATGCCGGCTAATTGACGAGAAACCAGTCCAGCATACCTGCCGATCCCGTGATCCAGGTGGACAACCCAATCTCCATCCTTAAAATCGCTGTAGTCAATCTCAGGAGATAATGCCCGGTGAACAGGTTTTCTGCGGGGTTGAATCCGCCGCCAGCCAAAGATTTCCCCATCAGAAAAAATATAAATTTCTTTCCCGACTTCCGGCGTCATAACCCACCCGCCTTCAATGCTGCCTTTAATAAACGTCGGTGTTTCCGGGTATGCAGCGCGTTCTTTCCAGATTTCTTGCAGCCGTGGGGCTTGCCGGGAGACAATCACAGGAATCCCGTCTGCTTGAATTATCCCGGCGATATGGGATATAAACGTTTTAAGCTCTCCCCCAAAGAGTTGATTAGCGGAAAACATCCTCCTTAAACTAGGTTCAGATCCAGTCCTCACTGGGCCAAGCGCTATCGGGTTGTGATTTTCTAGGTCAAGTTTAAAGTCATCCCAAGGGATATAAGGCAGCTTAAACTCTTCCGGAATAGTTCCTTCCTGTTGATACCCTTTTCTTAAGGATTCGGCCTGACCGGATATCTCAAGTGCCGTTTCCCGTATGATTTCCTCATCATCCAAAAAAATAAGCATATCCTGGGGAAGATAGTTCAGCAAGGTGGTTTCTTCCAGATGGAGTTCAGGGATATGGTATTCAATATATTCCTCACCAATATCAGTCTGAGATTGACTGGGGTTGTCTGGCAATAAAAATTCCCTTGCCGGAGTGATCAGTAGAGAATCAATTATTTGGATTGTTCTCTGATTTTCTGGATCAAAACGCCTCAGCATCTCAACTTCGTCACCAAAAAATTCAATCCGGGCCGGAAAACGATCTCCAGGGGGCCAGATATCCAGTATCCCTCCCCTCCGGGCAAATTGACCAGGTGAAGTAACTATCGGGGAAACTTCATAACCGCATCGAACCCACTCCGTCGCTAAAACCTGTGGTTTATGATTTCCTTTATTTCGAATTATTCGGGTTGATTTTAGAAACTCCCGCCGGGGTAAAGTCCGGGTGAACACAGCCCTGACCGGCGCTACAATTAGTGGTGAACTTTCAGCTGGTGTGTATCCCGGGATCAAAGAGGATGACAACCCGGCAAGTATTTTAATCCGATCTCGCCTGGTTTTTCTGCTCCAAGATATTTTTTCATAATACAAGGGATCGGGTTCGGGGAAAAGAACCATGTCCTGCTCCGGGACCCAGAAACTCCACTCATCTTCCAGAACCAGCGCTCGATCTGTCCTGTCTGTGA
>CAZHHT010000159.1:0-7042 GCA_964532455.1 uncultured Anaerolineales bacterium | reverse complement strand
CAAACAGCAAAGAAAGGGGTTTGCCTTGACGAACGCTTTCTTAGATGTAACATATTGCATACGTTTATCTGAAAGGAGAGGAAAAGTATGTCACGCTGCAAATCTTCCGGCACGGTTTTGCCACCCACCTGTTGGAAGCCGGCTAAGATATAATAGCTGCTCAGGTGTGCCGATCTAAAAACCACCCTGATTTACACACATTTTCTAAGCAAAGGTGGAACAGCAATCCGCTGGATATTAACCCAGCCTCATAGCAATAAATCTCCCCAGCGTCCCTTTGACTTTCCTCCTCCTTCCTGTATAATGAGTGCCAGATTATTAATCCAAAGATGTATGCGGAGATCAGTACTCGTCTCTTCTATTCAGAGAGTCCCCGGTTGGTGTGAGGGGATTGGACAGAGACGGTGAAATCCCCTCCGTAATCCGAACCTATCGGTTCCACTCAAAACCGGCCGTCAGGCGAGGAACATCGCTCCCGCAGAGGCAATATGCCGTAAGGGAGCCGGCCCGGCCGTTACCCCGGACCAATGAGACCGCAATTCCGCGGTAAAAGCAGGTGGCACCACGAACACCCCCTCGTCCTGCTGGCGAGAGGGTGTTTTAATTAACCTAATCAGGAGTGCTTTTATGTTAGATATCCAGCTGTTCCGGGAAAATCCCGACCTTGTCCGCCAGGGTTTAACCAAACGCCATCAGGATCCAGCTCCCGTTGACCAGGTCATTGCCCTCGATGAAAAACGCCGGGAATTAATCCAGGAAGTGGAGCGCTTGCGCGCGGAACGCAACCAGGGTTCCCAGGAAATTAACAAAATTGAGGATCCTGATCAGCGCCAGAAAAAAATTGCTTCCATGCGGGCAGTGGGCGACCAAGTTGATGTGCTTAATAGCAAATTTAAAAAAATAGAGATGAACCTCCACTCACTGCTGGCGGAAATTCCTAATCTGGTGGATGATCGGGTCCCGGACGGTGTTGACGAAAGCGACAACGAAGTAATCAAAACCGTCGGGGAGATCCCCGGCTTTGATTTTGAACCCCAACCGCATTGGAACCTGGGACCCGCGCTGGGCATCCTGGATTTTGAACGGGGAGTTAAACTTTCCGGAACACGTTTTTATGTCCTCAACGGTGTGGGAGCCAGGCTACAGCGGGCATTGGTAAGTTTTATGCTCGATACCCACACCCGCCACGGTTACCAGGAGCGTTATACTCCCTTTATGGTCAAGGAAGATGTGGTGTTTGCTTCCGGCCAGCTGCCAAAGTTTGCAGGGAACCTCTACCATGACCTCGAGGAGGATTTCTGGTGGCTTCCCACCGTTGAGGTGGCACTTACCGGGCTGCATAAGGATGAAATCCTGGAAGAAGAGGACCTTCCGCTGGAATATACCGCTTATTCGCCCTGTTTCCGGCGCGAGAAAATGAGCGCCGGGCGGGAAGTGCGGGGCATTAAACGCGGTCACCAATTTGACAAGGTGGAAATGTACATCTTCTGCACCCCAGAAGATTCAGAGAAACAATTCCAGCGTATAGTGGAAGACGCCGAACGGGTCTGTCAGGAATTGGAGCTGCCCTACCGGGTTAACAAACTCTGCACCGGTGATCTGGGCTTCCATGCCGCCATCACATACGATATAGAAGTTTGGGCTGCCGGATGCGGGGAATGGCTGGAGGTAAGCTCGATTTCCAATGTGCTTGATTTTCAAGCACGTCGGGCGGCTATCCGCTACAGGCCAAAAGACAAAAAGGGAACCCGCTTTGTCCACACCTTAAACGGCTCCGGTCTGGGTTTGCCGCGGGTGATGATCGCCGTCTTGGAAAATAACCAGCAGGTGGATGGCTCGGTGGTGATCCCCGAAGTACTGCTCCCCTGGATGGGCGGGGTGGAATTAATCGAACCTCCCAAAAAATGAACCAGACCTCCGAGGTTGATGTAACCTCGGAGGTCTATCACAGGGATCAACATATGCCCAACTGGCTCAACCTTTCACTAAATATTCTCATCTATCTGATCATGGGAGTGGGACTGCTCGGTATGGTCGTCCCTATTTACCCCGGGGTAATAATCATCTGGGCTGCTGTTTTGGTCCACGGCCTTGTGACCGGTTTCGCGACTCTGGAAATCTGGGTTCTGGTTGTCATCACTTTACTCGCCATAGCCGGCACCTTGGTAGATAATTTCTTAATGGGCGGCAAAGCCCGCCAGGCCGGCGCCAGTTGGATTTCCATCGGCGGCGCTCTGTTGGCTGGGCTGATTGGCACCTTTGCCTTTCCTCCCCTAGGAGGATTACTTGCAGCACCAACCCTGTTGTTCCTGCTGGAATATTCCCGGCTGCGGGATTCGACTGAAGCCTGGGGGATCACCAAAGGCTTGCTGACCGGCTGGGGGCTCTCGTTTGTGGCTCGCTTATTCATCGGGCTGGTAATGGTCGTGATCTGGGCTGTCTGGGGAGTACGCTGAGCAGGTAATTCCAGATCCCCGAGTTTGAAAAGACCTCCGAGGTTGATGTAACCTCGGAGGTCTTTTCTACTCTTCCGATTGACACCAGGATTCCCATCATCTACACTTAACTCAATTAAGAAGGAGTACCCCATGAACCAGAACACCGGTGGCTACCAGGATAACCCCTTTGTTGCCCAATTATACGATCAGGTTATCCCCTACCGGGATCGGCCGGATGTGGCGTTTTTTGTTGATTTTGCCCAAGAATCGGGCGGCCCCATCCTTGAGGTCGGCTGTGGAACTGGACGGGTTTTGATTCCTACAGCCCGAGCCGGTTTTCCCATCACCGGGTTGGATCTTTCCCAACATATGCTGGAGGTTTGCCAGCAGAATTTGGTAAATGAAACACAGGAGGTCCAGGACCGGGTTACTCTGATTCAAGGCGATATGCGGGACTTCTCCCTCGGGAAGACCTTTTCCCTGGTAACCACTCCTTTCCGCCCATTCCAGCATTTACTCACCTTGGAAGACCAGTTTAGCTGCCTGACCAGCATCCGCCGCCACCTGAAACCGGGCGGGGTCCTAATCCTGGACATTTTTAATCCCTCCCTGGAATCCCTCACTGCAGATAATTTAGGAGAAGAAATCGGGGCGGAGCCCGAATTCACCACCCCGGAAGGCATCAAAGTTCTACGTTCCAATAAGACTATTTCCCGGGACTATATCAACCAGATCAACCAGGTAGAACTGATTTATAACTTAACCCACCCTGATGATCGGAAAGAACGCCTGGTACATGCCTTCTATATGCGGTACCTTTTCCGCTTTGAGGCGGAGCACCTGTTATCTCGCTGTGGATTTAAGGTCGAAGGCCTCTACGCCGATTATCAAAAGAATCCACTCGGCTTTACTTATCCTGGCGAGTTAATCTTTGTAGCTCGTGCCTGTTAGCCAATATCTTTCCTTCTTAATAAACTGGCTGTCTTCTGGGTTCCAAGTGCCTAGAAATCAGCTTCAATGCCGTAAACGGCAAGGAGTGTAGATTTGTGAACCGTAAATCTCTTATTGTGGGCCTGATCTTAACTGCTGCTTACTTGGGACAAATAGCGGCGGCCTGGCTGCTTTATGATCCTCAGGCGAACGCCCTGGTCATCAATTTAGGTTGGGGAATCATGACGCTTTCAGCCGTATTCGGATGGCTGCCAATCTTCACTTTTCGCTCCCGCGGCGGAGTCAAGGGGCGCAGCTACATACACACCACTGTACTGGTGGATACCGGAGCATACAGCATTGTCCGCCACCCCCAGTACCTGGCCGGTGTCTTGATCAATATTGCACTCCCTCTAATCACCAGACACTGGCTGGTGATCATCCTGGGGATTATTGGAGCGGCAGTAATCTACCTGAATACCTTTGATGAGGAGAAAGAAAACCTGCAAAAATTCGGGGATGCTTACCGAAGTTATCAAGCAGAAGTACCCCGGTTAAATTTCCTGCTCGGTTTATTTCGATTGATACGCCGTAAGCGAAATAAATAAAATCATCTGGATGCTGTAAAAACCGGGAGATGGATTAATCTGTATGAACACATCACATCGAATCCGTAACTTGATTTTTATTCTGCTTGGTATACTGGTTCTGCTTTTTAAAAGATCTTATACGGGTCCCTACTGGGAGTTGTTTTATCGCCATGGATCAAATTTCGCAGTCTCGTTTGCAGTCTACTTCATAGCCCAGCTGGGATTTTATCCTCTTCCTTATCCCAGGCTGCTCTCAGCTGCTGGCGCCCTAGTAGCCGTGGAACTCTTTGAACTTACAAATGGTTTTGGGGTAATGAGCAATGTTTATGACCCCTGGGACTACCTCGCCAATGTTCTAGGGATAGGTTTCGCCCTTGGGATTGATTTGCTGATCAATCATTCTGTGAATAAGCAAGGGGTGGAACCCGGAGGAGAAGAAAGATGATGGATAGTTGTCAGGATCTCTTAGAGGAATATGGTCGAGGTCCTGTAATTCTTTCCAGGGTGCTTCAGGAAATTCCGGCAGGGTCCTTGGACCTTTCAGCTGATGAAGGGAGTTGGACCATCCGGCAGATCGTCCATCATATTGTCGACGGAGATGCTCTCTGGAATGGATTTATAAAACAAGCTCTGGGCGGGCAGGGAGGATATTTTCCCTTGAGCTGGTATTGGGAAATCCCTCAAGATGAATGGGTTCGGCATTGGGCATATGCCAGGCGAGAAATTGAACCATCCCTAGCGCTCTACTGTGCCAACCGGGAAGATATTGTCTCTTTATTAAACTTAATCCCCGAATCCTGGAATAATACACTCGAGATCTCCTGGCCGAGCGGAGAAACCCAGACTCTCAGTGTCTGTGATGTGGTCCAAATGCATGTGGATCACCTGCAGGGCCACCTGGAGGACGTCCGTTACATCCTTCAAACTCACCAAAAAAATAACAAAACCTAACGCAGGGGAAAAATTATTATGACTGATACTCAACTGCCATTCAAACCCCACTGCGTGATCCTCTTCCAAGGCGATTCCATCACCGATGCCGGCCGGACTCGCTCCCGGATCGGTCCCAACGCACCCGATGGGCTGGGGTTTGGATATGCCCGGAAAATTTCTGATGCACTTTTGGAAAACTATCCAGAGCATTACCTGCAATTGTATAACAGGGGTATCAGCGGGGATCGAATCCAGGATCTGGAAAGCCGCTGGGAGGGAGATTCCCTGCGCCTGCTGCCGGATTTAATCAGTATATTAATCGGAGTCAATGATACCTGGAATCACGTGATGCTGAGTATAGGCTCCGATCCGGAGCAATACCAAGAAACATTCCACAAGATCCTCTCAGAAACTCGACAGTCCCTGCCCGATACCCGGCTTGTACTCTGCGAACCCTTTCTTCTCATTACAGGAGAAGTAACCCTGGAATGGTCAGCGGATATAACCCGCCGGCAAGGGTTCGTCCGGGATCTTGCGGATGAATTTAACGCGGTTTTTGTTCCTTTTCAAAGCGCCCTGGATCAGGCGACTGAGCAGTTATCTGCGGGCCAGCTTCTGGAAGATGGGGTTCATCCAACAGACCGCGGTCACCAGTTACTGGCAGATTGCTGGATGAAAGCGGTGTTAGGTTAAAAAAAGGAACCCGGTTCCTCGGAGGAACCGGGTTCCTTTTTTAATTAATATTAATTTATTTTTCGGGCGGTGGTACCGGCAAATCTTCCACTTCTGTGTCTACCCACTTATCACCCTCATCAATCAACATAACCGGAATATCCTGACGAATAGGGTATTTCCGACCGCATTCATTACATACCAACCAGGTTTCTCTATAATAATCCAAGGTTCCTTCCCTGGTTTGGACACAGGCAGGACATCTCAGGATCTCAAGCAGTTCTTTACTTACCATTTGCTCCTCCTCTGCTGGAGTTAATTTATTTTTCAATTATATCTTACTTCTTTTTACAAGGATCATCCGGGTCAGGATTTTTGGGAGGCATCTTATTGGTCCCCGGTCCATACTGACAGATCGCTGCCCAGGGCTGATATTTGGTTTTAAATGTATCTTGCCACAGTTTCTGACCATCCCGGTATACATTCCTGGTCACAGTCACAGTCGCGCCTTCAACAGCCCAATCCACCTGCCTTACCACTCCCTTAGCCAGTTCGGGGTTCTCCTCATAAATCGGATCCGGGGGGTCTATTTTCTTCTTTAGGCCGGTGGTGCTCCAATCAACCGTCCTGCCGTCTGAAGTACTGTAAAATTTCCATGTCAGCGATTTCCTAGCTTCATTCAGGTAAGTTTCCATTAACAGCCAGTTTTCAGTATCATTGGTAAATTTTAAATCCACCAGGGGGACATACACCGTGGCATCCAATCCGGCTAATTTGGGGTTATTGGCGCCATTTGGTTTTTGTTCGTAATACAAAACCCGGTAGGCGTGCGGGTGTCGTTCAACAATCGGGAAACCCCCAAAGAAAACTGTCCGGAACAGGGTTGTGCTAACCTGGCAGACGCCGCCTCCAACACCCTTTATAGTCCGGTCTCCAAAAATAATCCAGGCTTCTGAATAGCCAGTATCCAAACTGACATCTCCCAGCTGCTCTGCCATTGAAAAGGTTTCACCGGGAGCGATAAAAATACCATGGAATTTTGCGGCTGCTGTTGCAATATTGTCGATCCGGGAGGAACTAGACCCGAAAAAATATGTGGTCTGCGAGCTCACCAATTCAGTGATGCCCAGATCCTCGGCAGTATTCACCTCGGTAACATCCGGTCGGGTTTTCTCAACAATTAGTGCAATTTCATGATTCCCTGTCGCCAGCTGATCCTCGATCCCAACGATTGTTTGATCAATGTCCAGTTCCAGTCCAACATATTCCTGCTCAATTTTAACCAGCTTGCGAGTGTCGTCATCAAAGTACATTCTCGCATTCTGGGGTGTGCGGTTAATCTTCTTCGCTTTTTTCTCCAGGTATTCCCGCAGCTGTTCCGGATCAAGAGAAATCCGGTAGGTATCTCCATCATGCGTGGAGATTCGTTCTATGATCATCATCTCTACCAGCTGCTGGGGAGAAAGAGACCAGGGACCG
>CAZHHT010000158.1:0-7105 GCA_964532455.1 uncultured Anaerolineales bacterium | reverse complement strand
CTTCGGCAGATGTGATGCTTTCCAAAGGTCAGGGAAATTTCGAGACCTTGTTACCATTTGCAGATAAGAGGCTTTTCTTTTTATTAAGAATAAAATGTGAATATATGGCAACCTTATCTAATGTAAAAAAAGATAGTTTAGTACTTATGCAAGGATACAAAGGTCAACTACCCCACGCCTGAAGACGGGAGACTGAAAGAGAACTCGGAATATAAGTATGTTAATGAAGGGTGCTGGACCTTGAGAGGAAGCCGCTGATAACAAATCCGCGCTACCTAACAGCAGATTTTGCCGTTATCAATCTTAGAAAGCCGCTCAGACTTTCACAATCACCGCAGATTCATAAGAAAATCTAATCAAATAATCACTGCTTGCGCTAGTTTCTTTTTGTTTTATAATACTTACGTAAACTGGAATATAATACGGTAAATAAAAATAAGGGTTGTGCCAATCGTTTTTGGGACAACCCTTTTTCTATTAATAAGGGGATGAAGTGGATATCACGATTTAATTTGCCAGGCCGCCGAAAAAGGAGTAGTTCAAAACTATTGTGAGGCGGTTGGTTGATCCAAAGAGCCGCCTTTGAAGTGTTTCGGGGACCAGGTCTTTGACCAGGTTGGAAATTGCGGAAGTGTTCGGGTGGCGGTAACTGAAGCGCGAAACAGGATTGTACTGAGCACAGATTAGCGGAAAACGAACGGGGTTTTATTCTCAAGGATTTGCTACTTTATTTTCTCCCAGGACAAAGGAAGCGCTGGCGGCCAAGAAAGCACAGGGGGTTGTTCTTGGAAAGCCCAAAGGTACGATTCAGGCCAGTATGTATGACAAGGACCGGGAACGTATACAGGGACTACTCTTGCTTGGTGTGCCGAAGAAATTGATCGTTCAACGTCATTTAGGGTACGGCATCACCAAGAGTCTCAGTTATTACATTAGGACACGCAAATCACGCAAGCAAATGGCAATCTCCAAACCGTAACTTTCTGTTCAAATGCCCCCGCTGGTCCAAGATACCTAGATATAGTTTCTGTACATCGGGTCAGGGAAGACCTTTTTGTTGATTTGTTTCAAGTTCCTGGAACTTATTCCATTCAGTTCCTTATAGAATAGTGCATTTAGAATTTGGTATGAATCTCCTCTTTTAGATACTATCTTCTCTGTAATGACTGCCGCGTGATTTTCGATTTCGGCTGGCAGCAAAAGTGATTACGGATGCGGCCTGGATCATATTACGTAACCCGATCAGGTCATCGCTCAATCTTGTTTTACGATAGAAGCTCTCGATCTCCCAGCGCAGATACCTGAGGTCACGGATGGCACGATTGATTCGATAACCATTGCGGATCAACCCAACATAATGCCACATCAGGTTCCTGATAGTTTGCATATCGCCGTGGATCAAAGCTGGGTCGGGATCGTATCTCAAACCAGCGCTGGACCATTCCGGTATCTCTGATCGATCTCCATTTTGACCATTACCATTCTTGCGAATATCCTGAGCTGCCCTATAACCCCATACCAAACATTCCAATAGCGATGAACTTGCCAGACGGTTTGCGCCATGAATCCCGGTACATGAAACTTCACCAATAGCATATAATCCATTCAAGGATGTGCGTCCATCTAGGTTTACCTGTAATCCACCGCAGAAATAATGCGCGGCTGGGACAACTGGGATCGACTCTTTTGTGATATCAACACCTTCATTTAAGCAGTGCTGGTAAATCTGCGGGAAACGCTGTCTGATCTCGTCTGGCTTTTTATATGTTGCCAGATCAAGATATACGTGCGGGAAATCGTTATTGAGCATTTCAATGTAAATTGCTCGGGCTACCACATCTCTGGGGGCAAGGTCTTTCCATTTGGGAGCATAAAGCTCCATGAAAGCATCCCCCTCAGGAGTCAAGAGGACCGCACCCTCACCACGGACTGCTTCACTGATCAGGAAATTGGCTGAGCCGGGTTTGCTGAAAGATGTAGGGTGGAATTGGATATATTCCGAATTTATGATCCGCACTCCAGCGCGGGATGCCATCGCAAGCCCATCTCCGCGGGAACCTGCTGGATTGCTGGTGTTGAGGAATATCTGACCAAGCCCACCTGTAGCGAGGATGGTTGAACCGGCTGTGATCTGGAGCACTTCTTTATTTGTTTGATCAAAGACATATGCCCCAAGACAAACCGGATCTTCATAAACCTGATAGGGGTCTGTTGAGTGATGGGGGAAGGTGATCAGGTCGATTGCCGTATGTTCTGTCAGGATTTGGATATTGGGCATCTTTGCGAGCTTCTTATACATGGATTGCATGATCGCCCGACCAGTCATATCTGCCACATGCAGAACTCGAGGGTTAGTATGAGCACCTTCCAGAGCATAATCCAATTCCCCATTTTCATCTCTATCAAAAAGAACCTGGGCGTTATCGATCAGGATCTTTTGGACGAGAACGGGGCCTTCTTTTGCCAGTAATTCGACAGCGGGGAGATGTGAAATACCGGCTCCAGCGTTAAGGATATCTTCGATCAATTCCTCAGGGTCATTTTTGGTGAATCCCCCAATAATCCCGCCCTGTGCATAATAAGTGTTTGATTCAGTTGGGTTTTTTGCTCTGGTGATAACCGTTATCTGTCGCTGGTTGTCTTCTGCCAGGGTCAGGGCTGCGACAGCGCCTGCCATCCCACAGCCAATGATCAATACATCTGTTTGCATCTTATTATCCTATCTCGATCATGCGCTGAACAGAACGCAACGCTTTGACTCGAATTTCTTCCGGTACATGTATTTCGTAAATTTCTTCCTGTAGGGTTTTGAGTGTTCCTTCGAGGGTGATGGTATTCATATGGGGGCAGCGGACACTACATAGGCGTAACAGGTCTTTGTCTGGATTTTCAGCAGCGATATTATCTCCCATTGAGCATTCAGTCAGGATCAGGAAATGTGGTGCGTCGTTGTTCTTGACGAAATCGATCATGCTTCTAGTGCTGCCAGAGAAATCTGATGCTGCGACAACTTCGGGGCTGGATTCTGGGTGTGTGACGATGACTACATCTGGGAATTGTGCCCGGACATCGTTAATGTCAGAGACTGTAAATTTCTCATGAACCTCGCAACGGCCCTTCCAGCCTATCATCTCAAAACCATCATTCTCAGGTACTTGAAGCTGATTATTAACCATTTCAGGAATGATGATGCGTTTACCTGTGTCAATGGCGACATTCTTTGCCAGATATTCATCTGGCAGGAAGATGACCGTGTCCGAGTTGAGTGATTCAACTACTGCGTTGGCATTGCCGGACGTGCAGCAGATATCTATCTCTGCTTTGACGTCAGCGTAGGTGTTGACATATGCAACAACTGGAATTCCGGGAAATTTAACGCGCAGCTTGCGAACATCATCAGCTGTGATACTTTCAGCCAGTGAGCAACCCGCATTATTTGAAGGGATGAGCACCTTCTTACTTGGGTTGAGGATCTTAGCCGTTTCAGCCATGAACTTAACCCCGCAGAAGACAATGATGTCTTGTTCTGCTTCGGCAGCAATGCGGCTTAATCCTAAGGAATCGCCTGTGAAATCGGGGATAGAGTGAAACAGAGCTGGCTCCATATAGTTATGTCCAAGAATGAGGGCGTTCTTTTCTTTCTTGAGTTGAATGATCTCATGGGCCAGTTCTGCTTTGTAGCGCAGTTCGACTTCCGGGACGATGTTGTGAAGTTTCTGATGCATCTGTTCGTATAACTGGTTCTTGTTCATTATTTTATCCTTGTTCTTTGATACGCATACTCAAGTCAAAGGTTGGTGCTGAATGGGTCAGTGCGCCGACAGAAATATTATCTACGCCGCATTCAGCGATCTGTTTAATGGTTTTGAGATTGACATTCCCGGATGCTTCCAATGGGATCTTTCCATCTGTGATCTTAACTGCTTTTCTCATCATATCTATGCTCATGTTGTCGAGCATGATGCGGTCTACATTTAGTTCGAGGGCGATCTGCATTTCCTGTAGGTCTTTGGCTTCTACTTCGATCAGGTATTTATTTCCAAATTTTTCTCTAACCTGCTCAACAGCAGGTGTAATTCCACCAGCGCCATCGATGTGATTGTCCTTGATCAGGACCATGTCGAACAGCCCCATCCGATGATTGGTTCCACCGCCCATCAGGACAGCATACTTGTCAAATTTGCGGAGTCCAGGGATGGTTTTGCGGGTGTCGAAGAGTTTTGCTTTCGTGCCAATTACTTGATCAACGAATTGCTTTGTCAATGTGGCGACACCAGAGAGGTGACATAAGTAATTGAGGGCTGTACGCTCTGCGGCCAATAATTTGCGCCCGTTTCCGACAACGGTCAGGGCCAGCTCCCCATGTTTGATCTGACTGCCATCTATGATGTACGGGATGATCTCTGATTGGGGATTGGCTAGCAGGAAGAAGAAGGCAGCGACAGGTAGCCCAGCTATGATCCCTTCCTGTTTGGCTCTAATCTCACCATTTAATATTAAATCAGGGGAGAGAGTTGCAAGGCTGGTAACATCTCCGATCTCAATTAGATTCTCGATTGGAGTGTTTGGCGGGTTTTCTGCCAGATCTTCCGCTAGATTATTGATCAGGGCATTGACTGTGAATTTATCAAACAGACAGATGTCAAAATCCGGGAAGATCTGTTCAATTTTGTTTTTAATTTGATTTATATTTGTCATCTTATGATGATTCTATCAAAGAATTTAATCGAAGATCAAATCTGTGCGGCGTTTACAGAAAAAAATTTGGTGACTATGGGGTTATTTTGCACATTACCTCAAAAAAATTCAACCCAGACCCTCGTAAGTATCGTCTGGGCCCTGGGCTAGCTGGACCAGCGGGGGCATTTGAACAGAAAGTTACGGTTTGGAGATTGCTATTTACTCACTGTTAGAGGTGAAGGATACAAACTGAACGGAGAGTGCCCACCCAGAGGGGGTTACCTGTTTAATGGGAAATGAGCCTCTCTGAGGGCTGGGGAGCTGCTAGAATTAAAGATCCTATAGTTAGATCGCGTGATAAAACAAGCCGTAATACTATATTGCGTATAGGCAATATAGTATTACGAAAATCCTTATTCAAAAACACTAATAAAAATAAACCAAACTAGATTGTTCAAAACAATAACCTTGTCCAGGGTGGAAAGATGACAGAAATTCATTTTAGAGTCTGAAAAATTGAATGGATGATCTCTCTTTTTAAAGGAGATCCGCCACAATTCAAAGCAGGGGACACAAAGGTTCGGGGACCCAGAAAGAGCAACACTGTTTACGACAGGATCGCTGATATCTCTGGGGCAATCAACGAAATGGATCGTCAAGTATAGGTAGTGGTTGAGGGACCCAATTGGGAAGAGGAGCTGCAGCTCCTCTTTGACCGGGATGAAATTGACGGGGATTGGAAGTGTGCCGTGCCACAATCCGGCGCCCAGGGTATTGGGCTGGCTGTCCGGCTTGATACGGGCTTATTTCAAGATCCTCCTTCTATCCAGTTTGATTCTTCCCTGGCAGATCAAGCTCCCTTATTAAAGGAAGTCACAGATCCTTTCCTTATGGATACAGACATAGACGACCTTGACGAGCTGCACGAATTTGAGAGGCGCCACTCTACACGGAAGTGTACCTTGCCAATAGTAAATCTTTCCGGATATTAGGCGTTCACTTGAAAAACAAGGGGGTCTTCAACGCCCAGGAGTGGGCTGCCTGGTGGGACCAGTGGGGACAAATACGTCCTGGCTGAAGAATACCAGCAGCTGCTTTAATCCAGGGATGGGTCCAGCGCTTACTTGACAATGACGACCAATCCATGTATACTCATTGTATATCCTTTGGCTGGTGACAAAGAACGAGGTAATTCACATGAGAAAAAAGATCAATAAATGGGGGAATAGTCTTGGGTTGCGAATTCCGAAACTTGTTGCTGCTGAAGTCGGACTTGAGGAAGGCTCCCTGGTGAACTTAACAATCGTCAATGGGTCTATTGTAATTTCTCCCGCGAGGGAGACCCCGCTAGAACTCGAAGCGATGCTTAACCAGGTGACAGAAGAGAGTCTTCATGGCGAAGTGAACACAGGTCCCGCTACAGGCAGAGAAGCGTGGTAAAGAAAGACAGGGGTTATATCCCTGAACGAGGGGATGCAATCTGGATCACCCTGGATCCCCGGGCAGGACATGAGCAGGTGGGAAGACGGCCCGCTGTTGTTCTGTCTCCTAAGTCATATAATGGGAAGGTTGGTTCATCCATTCTCTGCCCGATCACCAATCAGATCAAGGGTTATCCCTTTGAGGTAAGAATACCGCCTGGCTTGCCAGTTAAGGGAGTGATTCTCGCCGACCAGGTTAAGAATTTAGATTGGAATATCCGGGATGCTGAGTTAATCTGTCAACTGTCCAGAAGCACTGTCGTGAAAGTGTTGGAAAAAATCAGTTTATTATTGTCTTTTGAGGATTGAGACAAAGGCCTTCATACCCGGTAATAACCCGGCAGTATATTAATGAAGGGTGCCGGACTCTGAGAGGAAGCCGCTGATAACCAATCCGCGCTGCTTACCAGCAGATTTTGCCATTATCAATCTTAGAAAGCCGCTCAGACTATTATAATCACCGCAGATTCATAAGAAAATCTAATCGAATAATCATTACTTTCACAAGTTTCTTTTTGTTTTATAATACTTACGTAAATAGGAATATAATCCTGTAAATAAAAATAAGGGTTGTGCCAATCGCTTTTGGGACAGCCCCTTTTCTATTAATAAGGATATGAAATGGATATCACTATTCAATTTGCCAGGCCGCCGAAAAAAGGAGTAGTTCAAAACTATAGTGAGGCGGTTGGCTTATACAAAGAACCGCCTTTGAAGTGTTTCGGGGACCAGGTCTTTGACCAGGTTGGAAATTGCGGAAGTGTTCGGGTGGCGGTAACTGAAGCGCGAAACAGGATTGTACTGAGCACAGATTAGCGGAAAACGAACGGGGCTTTATTCTCAAGGATTTGTTACTTTAATTTCTCCCAGGACAAAGGAAGCGCTGATTGCCAAGAAAGCACAGGGGGTTGTTCTTGGAAAGCCCAAAGGTACGATTCAGGCCA
>CAZHHT010000157.1:0-7204 GCA_964532455.1 uncultured Anaerolineales bacterium | reverse complement strand
AGTTGGATACTCTCAGTTTAGCAGATAAGGGGGAACGCTTTCATCCTATCACTTTTATTATCCGTAATTAACTTCACTAAAGAAAGTGATTGAAGGGTAAACACTTTTAAATGATTCGTCTTGGCAGTTCTGGAAAATGCAGTATTTTCTTTGAAGATAAAGATTGCCAAAACCGTTCCGGAACCCTGGCCTTCAGCGAAAACTTAATGGATCCGGATTATCTGTGAGCTCGGAAGCTAATCTCGCTGGCAGCCGACGCCGGGTTCCGGGTAAAGGATAAGATCGGCAACTTCTTCCATTACACATTGATCTTTGAGAAGGATCAGGAATAACCTCGGGTAAAGCAGCCGTATTTTATGGGGTTTTCAAAATCACCCAACCACGATACTTGCTGGAGACTAAGACAATGATTAACATCAGTAAAATCCTGCTAGATGGCGCCTTGTTATCAATTCTTGCATCCATTTCTATTATTAGTATTCTGCGTTTTAATCCCAGGCTGTTCCTGCAGGATTATCCAGATGAGATCCAGGCTGTGGTCCCGCCCAAAACAGATCAGGAAAAGCGCCAATCGCTGATCACTGGAATTCCTTTCCTGCTGATTCTATTGGCAGTGCCCTTTATATCAACGTTGATTTTAAAACGCCAGAGTGGTGAGATAATCCCTTTTTTCACACTCTTTTTAAATGCCTTTGGCGTGGCCTTCTTCTTTAATCTTGTTGATTTGCTGCTGCTGGATTGGCTGTTGTTTTGCGTCATCACCCCCAGCTTTTTAGTTATACCTGGCACGGAAAGAATGCAGGAATACAAAGATTACGGATTTCATTTCAGGGCGTTTTTGATTGGAACGGGCCTTTCGATCGCAGGTGGATTGGTCATTGCCGGATTGGTGGTAATTCTTTAGGGGAGGAAGGAGAAGGTTCTTATGACCAATCTTCTGAAAGAAATTATAGAGGACCTGAATTTTATTAAGGGACATACCCTGCAACCCAAGTGGTACAAAATCTTAAAAGTATTTTTGATGTTGGGATTTTTTGTGGGGCACCTATTCTTGTTTGGTATGATTAAGACGGCTGTTTTTTCTGGAGTCTTTTTTTCTCTGAGTTTCCTGGTTCATCTTATATACCGGGTGAAAACCGACAAATGGCAGCGCAGTTGGTTAGACTTTGTGGTCGTTAAGGAAAATGGTGAGCCGAGGCCAATAAGAATTGGCAAATACTATTACTCTTACATCGCCTTTAATGTCATTATCTCTCTGGTAGTCAGTCAATTATTGGTCTGAAGCCTGATTTTTCCACACCCTATTCAAACGGGCATACTACACAATTTCTTATTATTCCCATAAAATCAAGGTACCCGGCAGTTCGCATGCTATCATACACAGGAGATGGTATCCGCATCCCACAACGAGGTGTTTCGAATGAAAAAGACTGTTTTATTAATTGTTATTGCGCTCGCCATCACCGTCGCCGGGTGGTTGTTGATTACTCCTGAACCGCTATTCACTCAGGAATCACGCGCATCAAACTGGGTTTACATGATTATTGGGTTTATTATGATGGTTATTCCCATTATCTGGATTATCAGCAAGAATGATAAAAAGAACACTCCTGATGACAAAAAATGAAATAATTTTGACCCGTAGAGAGGTGGGGGCAGAATCCCAAAACCAAGGTTACAATTAATCAAAGTTTAGAATTAACCATTTTCAAAGGTATTATTCGTTTATCGATTTTGACTGGTTGATTAAATTCCCCCGTGGAGGAATAGATAATGAATAAGAAGATCCCTAATACCCTGTCGCCGGAAGAAGAAAGAATTATTGTCCACAAAGGGACGGAAGCGCCCTTCAGCGGGAAATATGATAACTTTTACGAAAAAGGCGCCTATCACTGCAAAGGGTGCAATGCCCTGCTTTACCGGGCGGACGACAAATTTAAGTCCGGCTGCGGATGGCCGAGCTTTGATGATGAAATCGAAGGAGCGGTGATAAGGGAGCCGGATAGCGATGGCAGACGTACTGAGATTTTGTGTGCCAACTGTGGAGGACACCTGGGGCATGTTTTTGAAGGGGAAGAATACACCCCGAAGAATACTAGGCATTGCGTTAATTCTGTTTCCCTGGTGTTTGTTCCGGAGGAATAAAAGATGGAATACAAAAAAGCTTACTTTGCTGGCGGCTGTTTCTGGGGTGTAGAGCATCTTTTCCAGGGAAAAGAAGGCGTCGTTACCGTTATCTCGGGTTATATGGGCGGGTCAAAGAAAAATCCAACTTACCAGGATGTCCTTACTGGGACTACCGGTCACCTGGAAGCAGTCGAAGTCACCTATGATCCAAATCAAGTATCCTATGAGGAGTTAACTAAATTTTTCTTTGAGATTCATGATCCCACCCAGGCCAACGGCCAGGGTCCGGATATCGGCCCTCAGTATTTATCGGCCGTGTTTTATTCTAATAAAGATGAGAAAGAAATAACCCGGGAGCTAATTGATATATTAAAGTCCAAAGGCTACGAGGTGGTGACTCGACTAATTCCGGCGGAGGGATTCTGGACAGCAGAAGAGTACCACCAGGACTATTACCTGAAGAAAAATCAGCAGCCCTACTGCCACGGATATCAAAAGAAGTTCTAAATTTCCAGTCTGCGACGATTAAAGCCAGGAAATAGTTTCCAATTGTCGCCCTGGTGGTTGATGCTGATTGGCGATGAAGGCTAGGTTATAATGAGGGAAAGAAGAAAAGTTTATAAGGAGAACTGAAATGCACGAAAAAAGTATTGAATTACTGAATAAAGCAGTTGCTGATGAGTTGTATGCTGTTCACCAGTATATGTATTTCCATTTCCATTGTGAGGACCAGGGATATGAATTGCTGGCCGGTTTGTTCATTCGAACTGCCATCGAGGAAATGGGACATATCGAACTCTGCGCCGAGAGGATCTTATTTCTGAGCGGAGAAGTTGAAATGATCGCGGCAGAAGAAGTGAAGAAAATTCATGATGTCAAGAAGATGCTGGAACAGGCCCGCAAAATGGAAGATAATAGTGTCAAAGAATATAACATCTGGGCCAATGAATGCTCCGCGAACAACGACGCCGGTTCCCGGAAGGTCTTTGAGGGTCTGGTTGCGGACGAAGAACGTCATTATTCGCAGTACGATGACGAGGTCGCAAATATCGGAAAATTCGGCGACCGTTATCTGGCCTTACAATCCATTGAAGGCAGCAGGCCTGCAGCAGCGGGCACAGCAGCCGAATAAAAAACTAAGGGTCTCTGGAGACGGAGACCCTTTTTCCTTTAACAACATTTGCCGGATATTAGCTGCCCCTAATCCCCATTTTTAGAGTATTTGCCGTATATAATTAACTTATACCAACAAGAAGACGGATATTCAAATGATCTCGATAGAAAATGCCCGCAGCTTTGTCCATGCCCACGGGGTAATGTGGGAAAGAGCCTTAGGGGATTATTTGTTTGATGATGGTCCGATTGAGAGAGTCCATGGCTGTTTGTCCTGTTACAAAAACGAGAATGGCGGCTGGGGGCATGGTCTGGAACATGACATCAAATCCCCGCTTTCAAACCCGTTAATGCTGGAATTTTTACTCTCGGTTATCCGCGATACAGGGATACCTGCGGGAACTCTGCTGGACAATACGCCGGAGTGGCTTGAGAGCGTTCAAAACCAGGACGGCACTCTGGGCAATCCCCCTGGACTGCTGGATTATCCGCACGCGCAGTGGTGGGAGGAGGGACAAAGCAAACCCGATTCGATAACCGGCAACTTGATAAAACTTAATCTCTGCCCGCCAACAGTCCAGGAAAAGACCAGGAACTGGGTTTTAAAAAATCTGACCCTGGAAAAAATCCATTCCAATAATTGGCTGTTTATGGCTTATCACGCTTATGACTTTTTCTTTAATGTGGTCGATTTTCCCCAATTGGAGAAATACCAGGAAGCAACCCTCGAAAATATCTATGCCTGTGCCCTGGGACATGAAGAACAGGGAGAAATGAATAAGCTTTTCCCCTTCTTTCAATTTGCGGCTGATCCCGAATCCTTGGTTGCCAAAAAAGCACCTCCCGGATTGGTTGATCGTATCCTGGATCACCTGGAGTCTTCTCAGCGGGAAGACGGCGGCTGGGATGATGAACATGGACTGCCTTACTGGCAGCCCTATTTCTCCACGGTCATACTGCTGGCGTTAAAGAGATTTGGAAGAATATAAAACTGTATTCAAAACTCGCTTTAATCTCCGGGCTCGAAATAAGCCGATCCTTTTCCCAGCGGCAATTTGCCCTAAATTTATCTGGCCTCAAATTTATTAATTTCCCCTATCCACCTCCAAGATACCCGCAATACAGTACACAGCTCATTACAACTGAAACCGCTGCCGACAACCTGGTTATAAAGGAGATAATCAAGTGAACAAGAAGAATTTGCTAAAGACTCCGCATTTCTTACTACTATTGATAATCCTGTTTTTTATCTCCTCCTGCTCGGCAGTGTCGCTAGTGCTGGAAGAACCAGTGGTAGAAAAGATTGACCAGATTCCCCCGGGAATGTCGGAAGCAGAGGGGGTCACGCTCGGCAGCCTGGAACAGATCGATGATTTTCCCCTCTATACTATGAGTTACTTCGCGGAATACGATCATCAGCAGACTGAGATCATGTCAGAATATATGAATACCTCTCAACCCTCCACCTGGGCTTGCTCGTTATTTGCAGCGATGGGCGAACCCGGGGGAATGCTCTTCGGGCGCAATTTTGATTGGGACTTCAGCCCGGCATTAATGCTTTTTACGGATCCGCCGGATGGTTACGCCTCAGTATCGATGGTGGATACCGCCTACCTGGGGTATGGGGAGGAAAGAGCCTTTGGTTTGACGGACCTGCCGCTCAACGAGCTAACAAGTCTTCTTGATGCCCCCTATCTTCCCTTCGACGGTATGAATGAAGCTGGGCTGGCTGTGGGCATGGCAGCTGTGCCGCCGGGAGGGATGGAGTACGATCCAGAGAAAGAGACCATTGATTCCCTGTTGGTAATCCGGGAAATTCTTGACCGGGCCGCCACAGTCGATGAGGCGGTCACAACTCTAGCAAATTTCAACATCGATTGGGGGAGCGGTCCTCCTTTGCATTACCTGATCGCAGAAAAATCAGTTCGATCTGTATTGGTGGAATTCTCCCGGGGGGAAATAGTGGTAAACCCAACATTGATCCCTGGCAGCTGGCGACCAATTTTCTGATCTCTGAAACAGGAACTTCGCCAGAAGGGAGCTGCTGGCGGTATGATCTGATATTAGAGCAGTTGAGAGAGCGGGGTGGGCAGCTGAACCCGAGGCAAGCCCTGGGCCTGTTATCCGAGGGCTCTCAGGAGTCGACCCAGTGGTCGGTGGTCTACGGGATCAGCACGGGTGAGATCCAGGTAGTGATGGGACGGCATTATGGGAATATCCATACGCTGGACTTGGTTCAAAACAATAAATAAATTATTTGTTTATTGGGATGAACTTATTGTTTGTCAATCCTGATCGAATTGGTGAACTCCGTGAAATCCCGGCTAGTTTGGATTGCTTCAACCAGCGCAGGCCCGTATTAAAGCAGACTGCCCTTATCCAAAAGGCCGGTGGTTTGATTGGCGGCATTCAGCGCGAAGCATTACTATCGCTTTAAAGCTATTATAATTATTAAGCAAATATTTGAATATTAGTATAATAAAGGTAATATCAGCGGTCGATTGCTATCCGCCTTTTGCATCTGTAGAAAAAGCAGGCAAACTCTGAGGAGCCCGGTATGAGCGAGAAAAACAAGTTAAAAAAAGAACTCATCTCGGAAGTGGATCAACTGAAGGAGAGAGTTAATGAACTTAAAGCTATTAGTGCTGAGCAGAAAATAGCCCTGGAAACGTTTAAAAAGAGCGAGGATAAATACCGAGTTCTATATGAAAACACTCCCTTGTCTTATCAATCACTTGACGAAGAGGGATGTTTCATCGATGTCAATCCTGCCTGGCTAAGAACGCTTGGTTACAAGAGAGAACAGGTCATTGGAAAATGGTTCGGTGACTTTTTGCATCCAGATTGGAAACAGAATTTTGAGAAAATATTTCCGGAATTTATCAATGTTGGTTATGTTAGTGGTTTGCAGTTTAAAATTAAACACCGGGATGGACATTATTTAGACGTCTCGTTTGAAGGCTCTATCGGCTCCACTCTTGACGGCCAGTTTAAACAAATCCACTGTATATTCAAAGACATCACCGAGTGGGTGCATGCCGAAAAAGCCCTGGGAGAAAGTGAAGAAAAATTGCGATTAATAATTGATAATTCCCCCATTGGTTTCAGCAGCACCGATCTGAAAGGGTTCTTCATAGATGTGAATCCTGCCATGTGTCTCATGTTGGGTTATTCCAAAAAAGAACTGATAGCTAAACATTTTAATCAAATCTCTCATCCCGATGATAGAGAAAAAAACAAGAAAATGTATCAGAAATTAGTGGAAGGGAAAATTGAATATTTCGATCTTAATAAGAGATATATTCACAAAAACGGAAAGGTTATTCATGTTCTAATCAGATCGCAACTTGCCCGATATTATGAAGGGGAACCACTGTTTGAATTCGCCCTTGTAGAGGATATCACCGAGCGGATGCAGGCTGAGAAGGATCTGCGTGAGAGCGAGGAACGCTATCGCACCGTGGTGGAGAATTCTCACAACGGAATCCTAATTGTGAGGGAAGATTTCAAGTTCGAATATGTGAATGACCCAATGTGCCAAATACTCGGATGTAATCTTGAAGAAATCATCGATCATGATTTCAGGGAGTTTCTGGATGAGGAAAGCGAAAAGCTCGTATCAGACCGGTACCTGAAACGCCAGCGAGGAGAAGAAGTGCCCGAAAGATATGAGTTCAATATCTTAAGAAAAGACGGCGGGAAAAGGAGGGTGGAGATAAGCTCCGCCATTGTAAGAGATCCGAAGGGTAAAGCGAGAACGATTGCCCAAATCAGGGACATCACCGAGCGTAAGCGTGCAGAGGAAAAAATCTCCCGTTTTAGCCGTATCTTCGAAGACTCACTCAATGAAATCTATTTATTCAAAACAGGTACACTGAAATTTACTCAGGTGAACAGTGCCGGTCAGAACAATTTGGGTTATTCGATGGAAGAATTGGGTGAACTAACACCACTCGATATTAAG
>CAZHHT010000156.1:0-7256 GCA_964532455.1 uncultured Anaerolineales bacterium | reverse complement strand
CTTCTTGATAGCCCAGAGCATCGAACAACGCCCGGATCTTAGGTACATCTTTATGGAAGACAGCCAGGTCTAGATCCTCATGGGGGCGAGTTTGTGCCCCCAATAGGGCATCCACCGCCCAGCCGCCGTCAATGATCATCTCGACTTTATTCTGGTTGAGCAGCTGGATGATATCTATCACCTTCGCAGTCGGCATATCCGTTTTGTGTTCTGTCATGAGCCTCCTGGAAAAATTTTATTATTATTTCTTTTAGCTTATTTCGACCACCTGCAGAGCAGCTTGGTATGCCTTGAACAGCCTTCGGGATACTTAAAGATCAGCTCCGCCGGAGTTAGGGGCGGATACTTGGTGAAATTATCGTAGATATCAATGAACCCAAGCCCGTGCAGAGACAAAACGTCCAATTCAGCCGATGATATCAACGCTGGGCTGATTCAAACTCTCAGGCATTCCCCTTACAAAAGTCGCTTTGGCTCGCTGTGAAAACAACAAATAGGGAATCCAGATCATTCCTCCAATCAGGGTGGTGAAAAAATTCAGGGAGGTTTCCGGATCAAACATGGGTTCGTAGGGCAGGATAATCTTTACCAGCCAGGCATCCAGGGGGACAAAAAGCAGGGTCGCTAAAATAATCACGATATAGAATTTTGGGAAAAGGTAATCCTTTGAGAAAAAAAGATAGACCATGTAAACTAATACAAGCGTTTTGCCAAAATTAAATATTAATTCACCTAGAAGAAGAGGTCCCCAGAGAGGGTGATAAAATTCTGAGGTAATTGTTGTTAATGCTGCCCAGCTGCCGTCACTAAACAAGGGGAAAAAGGAGATGACAGACGAAATCAGCAATTGAATAGGGGGATATAACAACCCCAATCCCTATCAAGATCAACCATCCGCCCAATCTCGTTGGTTCATTTTGGTTATCCATACTAACTCCTTTGATAAAAACTTACGGTAGACCGTAAGAACCTTGATTGAAAAGCAGCTACTCAATTCATTATACAATCAATCCCCTGGGTTCGATCATTATAACTACATTCAATCAGTATTATCCGACTCACAGTACCAGACAGCTGTTGGGTGAGTGTCTTGTACTGAAATTGACCCGTCCTGAATAACGTTTACAGCCAATATTACTAAACCATTACCATTTCATAAACTTGAGGGGGGTGTAAATTAAGATGAAATCAGATATCATTTTGAAGATAACTCAATTTCACCTTGCTTCTGAGGGTACTTTCCGACAATTCCCGAATAGAACTCTCTAATGCTCTTAAAATCAGCATGAATATCACCCGTGGGTCTTATGCTGGGGCCAATCCCACAGATTCTGTTTTTATAGTCAATATAAGCCATCACAATCGGTACATCGGCTTTAAGCGTAATATAATAAAATCCTGTTCGCCAACGGGATGTTTTACCGCGTGTTCCTTCCGGGGAAATTCCGATGATTAATTCATCGTATTCATCAAACCAGGCAGCAATCTGATCAACCAGATTTTTGCTTTCTCTCCTGTTGACAGGAATAGCTCCAAGCGAGCGCATAAATACTCCCAGCGGCCACCTGAAAAGAGAATCTTTTGCCAACCAACGAATTGGAATATTTTCCACAGCCATCAACAATAGCACAACAATAAAATCCCAATTGGATGTATGGGGTGCACCGATTATCACACAACGAGATGGATGTGTTGAGATTACTGCAGTGCGCCATCCCATTAATCGCAAAATAAAACGGGCAATTGAATGAGCCAGGGTGGATTTATGAATACCTGCTGCTAAAGACATAAATATATCTCCTGATCTGGAATGTTCTTTTTTATCTGCTAATTATATCTTACACAATAAAATGAAAGTTGAAGCCTATGGTGATGAATGGATTTCTTCCAAAAAATCAAAAAGCGTTTGACGTAAATCCTGTCCATAATGTGTACTGAATAACTCGGTACCATGAGCTTCGCCCGGAAAGGTTTTGAATATTTTTGGTTCTGGTGCACTCTCATGCAGATGGGTCAATCTATATAATGCCCGGGAGAGCTGGCTCTCTCCCTTGAGCGCGTAAAACCATGCTAGCAAGCCGGTCCCGAGTGAAAACCGGGTGCAGCAATGGGAATCGAGGGGCGTATTCAGTCTCCCCGTCAAACTTTCATTCGGTCACCCTCACACCTGGCAACCCTCTCTTCCTCACCCCATCACCTGCCCAGCGACTGAAGGTAGGACCGCAGGTCATATCGAAGGACCAAGTCTCCCAACCAGCTTTTTAAAAAGGCAGGCCCTTCAAATTCACTGCCAAGTCTTCGTTGGTTAATGGCTTGCTTGGCAGGCAGGCCTGATCTATAATCCTCCTAATAATCTAGCGGCACAACTTTAAGCACAAAGGAATCGACCATGGATGTACAAATCAAGGAAATATTCAAACCAAAGGACCTGCGGGCATTCATCCGCTTTCCGCACCGTCTCCACCAGGGATCCTCATCCTGGGTGCCAGCCCTGGATTTTGACGAGATGAATACCCTGCGGGCGGACAAGAATCCTGCCTTTGAACACTGCCAGGCACGGTATTTTCTCGCCATCGCAGAGGGGCGAATTGTCGGGCGAGTGGCGGCGATCAACAACCGCCTGCACAGCGAAAAATGGGATCAGCCTTATTTGCGGTTTGGTTGGATTGACTTTGAGGATCACCTGCAGGTGTCGGAAGCTTTATTGGGTGCCGTTGAAGCCTGGGCTGAGACCCTCGGTAAAACCGCAGTGCACGGACCATTGGGGTTTACCGACCTGGACCGGGAGGGCATGCTGGTGGAAGGATTTGACGAGCTCGCTACCCTCGCTACATCTCATGACCAACCCTATTATGCCGAACACCTGGCACGGCTGGGTTACGAGAAGGACATCGATTGGTTTGAGGTTGAGGTCGCTGTAGAGGGAGATCTCGATGAGAGAATATCCCGTGTGGCAGCGATTTCCAGGAAAAGATACAAGTTAAGCCTGCTGGAGGTAAAAAACAAAAAAGAACTGCTTACCTATGCCCCCGCTCTGTTTGAGATCATTAATGAGGCTTACAGCCACCTGTACGGCGTTGTTCATTTAACCGATAAACAGGTTGAAGTTTATGTTAAGCAGTATTTTGGTTTCATAATTCCTGACTTTGTTCCTGTCGTCCTGGATGAAGACGGGCGAATGATTGCCTTTACAATCTCGATGCCCTCCCTGTCAAGGGCGCTGCAGATAGGCGGGGGCAGGCTTTTCCCATTTGGTTGGGCACATCTGCTGTATGCTCTGAAAAAGACTGATAGGATCGATGTCTATCTGGGTGCTGTGCGGCCGGAATACCAGGGCAGGGGAATCAATGCGATTATGATGGAGAGACTATATCAGATCTATCAAGAACGCGGTATTAAGTACTTTCATGTCAATCCAATGCTTGAGTCCAATTTCCAGGTCCTTGAACAGTGGAAGTATTTTAAAGCCCGGCAGCACAAACGGAGAAGGGTATTCATCAAACATCTCCAACCCGATTCCAGGTAAGCAAGAGCCCGTACCAGCAAGCGTTTTGGTTCGTCTCATCTGGTAGGAAAATAAATCTGGGAAGGATGAAGGTGTTTGATTTGGATATTCTTTGATTGTCAATTAAACTCTCGTTTTCTCTCCAGATGGTTCCAAATAGAAGGAATACACCCTCTGATAAAATAATTAACGAAACCATGAAGATTGCTTAATTGAAAAGGAAAAAACAATGCGAAAATATTTCTGGTCAGTTCTTTTGACTGTAGTAGTTATCAGCCTGACAGCCTGCGGCACGGCAGAAACCCCACCTTTGGAACCTGGTGAGGATGATATGCCAACGGAAGCCGTTATGCCTGATGAGCAGACGGAATATGAAATCACTGTAACAGAGAAATCCGATGGTTCCAACCTCGTGGATGTCAGCGTGGTAAATCTACTGGATGGACAGGAGGTCTTTTTCATCACCCTGGAAAATGTAGAAAACGGACTCTATCAAGGGGGTGAGTTTCACAATAAAAGCCTGTATATTGTGAAAGTCCTTGGCAGTGAGGAAGAGGGTTGGCAGTTTGAATTATGGAAATACGATATTGATGGAGAGGATACCCTGCTTTATTCAGCTGAAAGGATCTTTTTCCAAGTAGCACCGGATGAGAGCTATATCGTAATCGTCCAAGAATATATACAAGATATTGGCGATGATAAATATGTATTTCTGGACAAAGAAGGGAATACCGTGCAGACATTTACGCCGGATACTGAAAACGGTTACCTTGACCTGGAAAGTTGGTCCCTAGATGGGCACTTGTTCTGGGGAAGGTCACAGCTGGCTTATAAACCGATTATTTTCTACCAAGTAAATGTAGAGACCTGGGAATTTACCGCGTTTGATATTTCTGACTTGCCTTTACAGCACGAATATGCCTTTAACCCCAACACCGGTCAATTCTTGTACAGCGATTTGCCGCCCTTCATAAACATGGATAATTTTGTCTTATTTGAAATAGAACAAACCCCGGTTAGATTGTACTTATATGATTTTAATCAAGGAGACCAGCAGCCCATTGCCATCGCCGTGGCGCAATCTTTTAGACCTGAGTGGATCGATGATGAGGTGTTTGCTTATAGCGATCCGGTGGGGCGGGGACGGATACACTATAACCTAGCTGATGGGACTACCACGCTGATTCCTGGTGAACAGGAGGAGGAAATTGAGGTATACCCCAGGATCATCCCGGTGGAATTTGAGCCAATCATGGATACATTGTTAGGGACAGGTGCAGCGCTCATGCTGCCCTTGGAATTACCCGTGGAGGAAGGTTATCCCTTGTTAATTCCTCGCGTCTCAAATACTTCTGGAAGCGGAAAATACTGGGTTTATATTGAACTGGGAGAAGATTGCCAGGGTGCCCAGGCTTGTATTTATGGCAGGCTGGCTGCCCGGAAAATTGGTGCCGGCGGCGGCGCGGAAGCATCGTTGATGCCTTTCTGGAGCGAAGCACAAAAAACCTACATTCGTCTGGCTCGTGATATCACCGGCTATTATATCGATCCGGCCTGGTGCCAGAATTGCCGTAATGGGGAACTTTACTGGATCATAAATAAGACCGAATATATGGCCAGCCTGAAAAACGCTACCGAAGAAGAGCTAACTTCGTTTGTCAACGCGATTATTGAGAATTCACTGCCGGAAGTGGAGGAGTAAACCAGGGGGGCAATCTAAAATCTTATTTTGGAATTTACTTCAGAAAGGTGGGTGTATTACAAAAATAAATATTGCAGCAAGAGAGATAAATGAGAAGGGTTTTTTCATTTTTCATTTACTCGAAACATCGTTACCTGACGGTTGTTGGGGACCCTCTGGCGAACTTTCGCTCGAATGAATTCCTGCACGGTCTAAAGTGGTGTCGTCCCAAGATGCCGGATCGTTTAATGATTCCAAGTGAGTAAACACTGTGATGTTAGGCAGGGTAAGGCCTAGTTCAGATTCGATACGTTCCAGGAGATTATGCCCACGCTGGACTGTCCATAACCCAGGAACCAGTACATGAAATGACACAAAGCCCCGCGACCCTGCCTGGCGTGTACGAAGCGCATGGAACTGTACCCCGGCCTGACTATGTTCTTCCAGCACGCGTCGTATCACACGTTGTTCTTCAGCAGGCAATGCTGTATCCATCAGTCCCAACACCGACTTGTGCACTATGCGAATTCCTGACCAGGTGATATTAGCAGCAACGATGAATGCAACAATAGGATCAAGCCTTTCCCAGCCGGTTAGTGCTACCGCGCTTACGCCGACGAGCACTCCCGCCGATGTCCAGACATCCGTCATCAAATGCTGTGCGCTGGCCTCGAGGGTAACTGAGTGAAAGTGTTTCCCTGCCTTTCTTAAAACAAAGGCGACAGACAAGTTTACCAGTGAGGCCACAATCGAAACCCCTAATCCCAGCCCTATCTGCTCTAGCGGCTTTGGGGCCATTAGCCTTTGAAAAGCTGTTATGCCAATGCTAACAGCAGCAATTAGAATCAATGTCCCTTCTACACCACTGGAAAAGTATTCTGCTTTATTATGTCCGTAGGTATGGTCTTCGTCAGCTGGGCGAGCAGCTATGGTCAACATTGTTAATGCCATCAAGGCGCCGGCAAGGTTGACGATGGATTCCAACGCATCTGAAAATAGACCCATTGAACCCGTTAGCAGGTACGCCACGGCTTTCAGTGCTATAGTGAGAACAGCTGCGGCAATTGATAGCCACGCAAAGCGTGTCAGAGATGAATGGTTTGAAATAAAGGATGTCATAGCTTTAATTAGCTTGGCAGTGGGAATTTGGTGTTCTTTAACCTACGGAACCTCAGTTGTTTTTATTATCAACTTTACTTGATCTATGTAAGGTTTCAATTCACCTACATTGCCATTTTGGGCAGTAATGTGGTCGTATATTCGTCCATCATAAGGTAAACGAAGTGTAAAGTCCTGCTCATTCCCTGTTATATCACAGGTGAAATGGGAAAGTTGTTTAATTCTCGTTCCTTATCACCGGACGCAGCTCGGGATTCTCGGCGTCTTCGTGCCGGTACTCGATGAAAGCCGGGTGGTACGAGAGGCCGATCTCGACTGACTCCTGCAGGACATCTATGGGGGAACAAGGGGATATCCTCCCGTTCAACCGGCAGTCATCTTTATCTCCGTTGAATGCATTTACCAGCATCTGCAAGCCTATCTGGGGGCTGTGATCAAGCAGCATCTTCATTAAATAAGCAGGGGAATCCGGCGTAGCGTTCACCACCAGGGGATCGTTTGAAGCAGGGATTTTCACAGATAAACCATTCATTTGGGCAAATAATCTGTCGGGATAAGTGGAATAACCATAATCAACGATCTGTTCCGCCAGTTCCGTTATGCTGCCATCCAGATCTTTATGAGTAGGAGCAATAATGAGCAGGATTTCAATCTTAGAGAAGCTTTATAACCTATTCTAAACCAGGATAACCATAAATTTACCTGAATTGTCGTAAAGGAAAATCTGATCTCGAAAACTGAAACCAGCGCCCAAGACCCAGTTGTTTAAGAACAGAAACCAACAAATAGAAACCAATTACAAAGAAAAATTAATCGCTGCACCACACTCTGCAGTCTATTCTTTGACATGGTTATTTGCTTGTTCAGCCGCCAGCGGAAGGAGATCAGCGACCGCAGATCCTTATTGGAGGGCTCAGCTCAAACGGCTGGAGAAACGGATGCACCGCAACA
>CAZHHT010000155.1:0-7260 GCA_964532455.1 uncultured Anaerolineales bacterium | reverse complement strand
AAACATACTTCTCTCCCGATAAATGATATATAATCATCCCCAATCCTTTACGATACGGTCGGGGGGATGTTTCTAGATGGAAATTGTTGGTAGGTGCTGGGGTAAAATTTTTTCTCCAGGGGAGAAATTTTCCTCAACAATTCTATCGCTTTCACTTTTTGAAGATCCTTGTTCCCTTTCGTTTGGAGTAGACGATGGTCATTGATAATATTAAACAGATATTAGGCAGCAGCCCTCAAGACCTTTCTGATCCGGATTTATATATAAACAGGGAATTGAGCTGGTTGAGATTTAATGACCGGGTATTAGAAGAAGCGTTGGACAAAAATCATCCGCTTTTTGAAAGATTAAAGTTTCTGGCAATTTTCTCCAGCAACCTTGATGAATTCTTTATGATCCGGGTATCAGGACTAAGGCGCCAGATGGAAGCGGCTGCTCATAAAGCGCTTCCTGATCTCCTGCTTCCCTCGGAACAATTGGCAATGATCCGGCAGCAATTGCTTCCAATATTGGAAACACAGTATAAATGCTGGCAGAAAGACCTTGTCCCTAAGCTAAAGGAACAGGGCATAAAAGTCATGCATTATGACCAGCTGAAACGGAAACAGAGGAAGCTGCTGCGGAGATATTTTAAGAAGGAAATTTATCCGGCTTTAACCCCGCTGGCATTTGATCCAGGACATCCCTTTCCACATATCTCAAACCTTTCCATGAACCTTGCGGTGGTAGTTCAAGATCCCAAACACGGGCAGCGATTTGCCCGCTTGAAGGTTCCTAAAATCTACCCGCGATTGATATCTATCCCCAGTGAAGATAAAGCCGATGAAATCCAGGAATTAGGACTGGATGAACGCACTTCATCCAACTTTGTCTGGCTGGAAGAGGTTGTGAAAGCAAACCTTGATTTGCTCTTCCCTGGTTTAAAGATAGAAGCTGCCTACCCGTTCCGGGTAACCAGAGACGCAGATCCAGAAATTGAAGAAGATGAAGCTTCGGATTTATTAGCAGCAATCGAAGAGAGTGTGCGGGAAAGGCAATTTGGATCAGCTATCCGGTTGGAAATAGATATTTCCATGCCTGACCAGGTGAGGGATATCCTGCAAACTAACCTGGATGTGGCGTCGTATCAGATTTTTGTTGTGGATGGACCAATTGGGTTAAGTGATGTGATGGAGTTAGTGGGCATTAATCGGCCCGAATTAAAGGATGTACCTTTTAAACCATCTATCCCACCTTCATTGTCAACTGAAGAAAGTATTTTTTCTGTAATTCGCCGAAAAAATATATTAATGTACCATCCCTACGACAGTTTTGATCCGGTCATTCGATTTATTCGTGAAGCAGCCCGGGACCCGGAGGTGCTGGCAATCAAAATGACTTTATACCGGGTGGGTCCGGATTCTCCAGTGGTTGCCGCGCTGATGGATGCCCGGGAGAATGGGAAACAAGTTGCTGTCCTGGTTGAGTTGAAAGCACGTTTTGATGAGGAAAACAATATCGTCTGGGCAAAATCTCTGGAAAGAGCAGGTGTCCATGTTGTTTATGGATTGATTGGACTGAAAACTCATGCAAAGGTCAGCGTGGTGATCCGTCACGAACAAGATGGTATCCGGCGATATATCCATCTGGCAACAGGAAATTACAATGATGTGACTGCCCGAGTTTATGCGGATCTGGGTTATTTCACATGTGATCCTGCTCTTGGGAAAGATGCCTCAGCTTTGTTTAACCGCTTAACTGGATATTCCCTCGATGAAAAATACAAGAAACTGTTGGTCGCTCCGGGAGAGATGCAAAAAGGAATTGTTTCTCGGATAGATCGGGAAATAGAGATCCACCAGGAACAAGGAGACGGTTATATTGCGTTTAAGATGAACTCGTTGGCGGATCATCACTGTATTGAAGCGCTGTACCGGGCTTCCCGGGCGGGAGTGAAAATTGATATTCAGGCCCGGGGCATCTGCTGTTTGCGTCCGGGAATTCCTGGGGTTAGCGAAAATATAACCGTAACCTCGATCGTGGGGAGATTTCTTGAGCACGCCAGGATTTATTACTTCCGCAATGGAGGGGAGGAGGAGATTTTACTTGGCAGCGCGGATTTAATGCCCAGAAATCTTTACCGCAGGGTCGAGACCTTGTTCCCCATTGAAGATGAGTCCATAAAAAAATCTATCAGGGATGAAATATTAAATATGCACCTGAAAGATAACGTGAAAGCCCGTCTCATGCTGTCAGATGGCAGTTATGAACCGGTAAAGAAGGGGGAAAATGAAGAGTCATTTAATTCCCAGGAATGGATGATCAAGAATCGGGGGATCTGGCATCACTCGGAATAACAAATAAAAAAGCCCTGACCAGTGACATCCATGTCAATATATTAGTCCTGGTATTTGATTGAACTGCTGGGGTGGGTTGAGACTTCAACCAGTCCGGTTTTGCGGGGGAGAAAAACAGTCTATCTTAACTTCTTTTTGAAAAGCTTCTTTCATTAGAGTGGACGCATTACGGTTTGCCTGCCAGAGTTCAACAGCTGGATATTGATTGGCAATCAGGGTTATTCGCAGCTGTTCTTCATCCCAGGTGGCGACGGTATCAGTAATATTCGCATTTCGGCCCCGTTCAAGACATTCAGCCAATCTGAGCATGGCTGCCAGTTTGGTGAGTATGGTTTGATCTTTTTTCTTCAGCAGCAGTTTGTAATCTGAAATTTCGGGCTTTCCTTTCCTGTGGTAACGGGAGAGCAGGGCAATGAGGGCAGTTTCGCGTGGAGTGTAGCCTGGTAGCCCATTATATTCCAGTAAGGTTTGAGTGTGTTTATGATGACTGCTGTAGCCGATAATCCGGCCCAGATCATGCAGCAAAGCTGCTGCATAGAGAATTTCACGTTCCTTTCTGTCATATCCATGCAGGGGAGATAGCTGTTCAAAGAGCCGTCCGGCCAGGAAGCTGACATGATTGGCATGCTGTTCTTCGTAAAAATAGTTTCGGGCAAGATTTAATACGCTGAATTTGCGCACGCTGGGGATGATAGGGGGCTCTAAATGAGACCAGAAAAGCTCTAAAAACACACCTTCCCGGAGACCATTTACTGATAACTGCAATTCGTTAATTTGGAGACGGTTCATTACTGCGAGGACAACAACTGCACCCGGCAGGATTATGTCCGCCCGGTCACTGCTTAATCCTGGAATCTTCTGGCGTTCTTTTAATGAAAGTTCCCGGAAAAGCCGGATGCTCCTCTTGACTGAAGAACGTTTAAGAATAAAACCATGCTGGGTGTGGAGGGGATATTTTTGTCGACTTGCTTCGATCATCGCCAGGTTACGGATTGTCCCACCCAATCCGACCAGGGGCTTCTCCTGTTTCTCTGGCAGCCAGTGAATGGTATCAAGTTGGCGGGAGATTTCTTTCTCGATGGCAAGGTATTCTTTCCCGGATATCGGGTCCTTGGTAATAAATCGATCCGTGAGGGCAAGGGCACCCAGGGAGACGGAGCTACCCCTGATAAACCGCCTTTTTTGTACATCGCTGAGTTGAATACTGCCTCCTCCGATATCCAGAACAACGCCCTCACTCAAGGGAACTTCGTTTAAGGCGCCTAAAGTATCATAGTAGGCTTCTTTTTCCCCGTCCAGCAGCTGGATGGATATACCAAGTTCATCTCCAATCCTATCCAGGAAAGCAGGACCATTTGCCGCCTCGCGGACTGCGCTGGTCGCAACCGCCAGAATTTGACTGACGTTAGTTTGTTCGCAAAAATCCTTATAAAGGCGTAAGGTTGATAATCCCCGGACAATAGCTTCATCGCTTAGCCCGGTTCCAGTCATCCCTTGCCTGAGCCGGACGATTTCCCGGACTTCGTCCACCAACCGATAAGAGAACCCCAGCCGGGTTTCCATAATAATTAATCGATTTGTATTGGATCCCAGGTCGATTATCGCAATCCGCTGGGTTTGATTTTCAATCATACTCTTATTCCGGAAGTGAGGATTTATTTCTAGGGGACAAGGTTTGTTTGATCTGCCAGATAAATCAGATGTCAGCCTTCAGGATTGTATGCCATAAAGGGATTGGCGTCAATTAACAGAATTTAACGGGAAAAACTTGACAAACCTAAATAATTATGTAATACTCCTATTATACTAATACACTATTGCAATAGGATTATATGAAATTAAAAATAGATGCCGACAGCAGTGTGCCAATTTACGTCCAGATTGAGGATAGCATTCATTCCTTTATCGCCGCCGGACAATTGCAGCCTGGTGAGCAATTACCCACAATCCGGGAATTAGCTGCGGACATTCGCGTAAATCTTAATACAGTAGCCAGAGCTTACTTTGAACTTGACAGGGAAGGAGTAATCTCTACCCAAAGAGGAAAGGGAACTTTTGTTACCGGAGTTCTAGACAAAGATCAAATTGAGAGTAAACGGCAAAGGTTGCTCCACTCCATTCTCGAAACTGCGCTGGAGGAAGCCTGGAGTCTGGGTTATTCTCCGGTAGAAATAAAGAAAGCCTTTCAGGAGGAAATGAAAGTTTGGATTGATAGGAACAGAGAGTAACAACCTTATTATTTAAGGAGGATGGGAAAAATGGTTATTAACCCGACAGGACTAAATATCGGTTATGGGGAGAAAACACAGAGTCAGATCAATGGAGTTGCTGTTTTTATTTTTTTGATTCTGTTGATAATCTCATCGGCTGCTGCGGTCTGGATGGCAATTGAGAAAATTATTTTAAGCTGGATCATAACAGAGCTGCTAGTTATAAACATCTTCGGACTCTATGTTCTACTGGCATTTAAAGTGGCTGAGCAATGGGAGAAAGCCGTCCATCTTCGTTTAGGAAAGTTTGTAAATCTGAAAGGCCCCGGACCCTTTTGGATTATTCCCATCTTTGATACACTACCTGCCTGGATTGATCATCGGGTGATGGTAACTTCTTTCACGGCAGAAAGAACCCTCACTAAGGATACCGTCCCGGTGGACGTTGATGCCGTATTATTTTGGGTTGTCTGGGATGCAGAAAAAGCGGCTCTTGAAGTGGAAGATTACCGCGCAGCCATCTCTTGGGCAGCGCAAACTGCTCTGCGTGAGATCATTGGCCAGATGGAGCTTGCAGACATACTGATTGGCAGAGCCCGGATGGATGCAGAACTACAACATATTATTGATGATCGGACTACCCCCTGGGGTATCACAGTGCAATCTGTGGAAATCCGTGATGTAGTCATCCCGACTGGACTGGAAGATGCCATGAGCCGTCAGGCGCAGGCTGAACGCGAACGCCAGGCGCGGGTAATCTTGGGTGAAAGCGAGGAGCAGATCGCTGACTCATTTGCAAAAGCGGCTGAGGCATACCGGGATAATCCGACAGCTTTACACCTGCGGGCTATGAATATGCTCTTTGAAGGATTAAAGGAAAAGGGAGCTATGGTGATCGTGCCCTCCAGCGCAGTGGATACCATGAACCTGGGCGGATTGATGGGTATGACTGCGATGACTGATATGGCCCAAAGGATTAACAAACCCGAAGCAGGTGATCCACAGGATGAATAATGAGCCCTTCACGGCAGATTTGATCGCAGTCATCGAAACAGGCATTTTTAAAACCGAACATGTATTCAAGACGCAATCAGATGTATTAGGCGCTCTAACCCTGAATGCCGGTAAAACCAAAGGGACGTATACTGGTCTAGATAATTTATCTCTGATTTTTGAAAAGATAAGTTTTTGGAAAAGCCATTATGAAATAAAACAGGAAGGTGCGGTAATAGCCAGCGCCGCACCTCGCGGAGGGTTAAGCAGGGTTTTTATCATTACCTTTGAAAGTGAACTTTTTACCCTTCTTCCGGGAAAAGGATTGTCCAGGAGCTGGTTGCTTAAAAACTCTCGGGATCAGGGTCTATGTGAGTTTAAACCCCGCGGCATGTTTAAAAGAGGAGCAATGTTAAGAATATTTAATCAAATATCAATTTCCTTGTTGGTTTTTTCATACTGCCTGGTAAGCAAAAAATGGCAAGAACAATCCGCTGCCTCAGCAGCTTGAAATCGGATTGATCATTTCTCTACAAAGAAAAAACTTAATCGTCTGAGGAAAATAACTGGATCCTGGTGTAATTTTAGATAGGGTCCAGTTTTTTATGTCTGGTGATGCTGAGGATGCATTACAATACACTTTAACCTATTGATGAAGCTGGTTATTTATTAGTAGAGGTATACAACATGGATTTAAATAAAAACCATCTGATCAAAAAATCCACCAGCGAGTTTTATCAAGCGGGAAAAGTCACAGAGGATTACTCCTTTTACGATTTTTTACATGGATATCTTTATCTGCGCTGGCCCTACTTGTATATCAGTGTTGCTACTGGTGAACATAAATTAGCCCACTTGCTGTCCCAAGTATTCCTATTTCTCTCTGCGATTCTAACTCCATTTTCTGAAAAAGAGTCTGGGAATGGGGAAGCATTTGCAAATTCCTATCATGGGAAAGTAGTTCCTGTTGAGGAGGCAAAAAAACTGGTGATGATCCAGGAGGAAATCATTATTAAGAATCTGGAACCAGTCATCCCCTTTACACGTGCTAAAGATATTATTATGCATAATCCGGACCGGATTGCTGTACTGGATTGTCCCTGTCGGTTATCAAGAACTGAACCCTGCTACCCGCTGGATGTTTGTCTAATAGTTGGAGATCCTTTTGTCAGTTTTATTCTTGAACATCTGCCAGAAAAATCCCGCCTGATTTCCTCTCGGGAAGCTGTGGATATCCTCCAGGCGGAACATGAACGGGGGCATGTACACCACGCGTTTTTTAAAGATGCTATGCTCAATCGGTTTTATGCAATCTGCAACTGCTGTGCCTGTTGTTGTGGAGCATTTCAGGCTCACAGAAATGGAACCCCCATGCTTATAGCATCTGGTTATACTGCTGAAAATAACCCTGATCTCTGTGATGGATGTGGAACCTGTCAGGAATTCTGCCAGTTTTCAGCCATCCAGGTATTGGAAGGAAAGGCATATATAGATCGTAAAGCGTGTTTTGGATGTGGGGTATGTGTAGATAAATGTCAGAATAATGCGATAACGTTAAACCGTGATCCTCAGAAAGGCATACCGCTTGAAATTGAGAAATTAATGAATGAAGCAATGCCGGTTGGTTGAGTAATCAATACTGCATGTCGGAATAAGCAGATATTTGGATAACGGTTAAGGATTGATGTGGCGCGAAGCCGCCACATAATCAAGGTTGAACA
>CAZHHT010000154.1:0-7313 GCA_964532455.1 uncultured Anaerolineales bacterium | reverse complement strand
TACATATCTGCGTCTGCTCGTTTGTATCCTTCCATAAGTGGTTCGTCAGACTGGATTACTGCAAACCCGTATGAGATAAATATTGGGCGGTAGAAACCATCGTTTTCTGTACTTTCATTAAAATCTATAATTGATTTTTCTAGCCTCTTGCGGATGGCAGGATTGTCGTTTATATCAACATTAGGTAATAGGATCACGAATTCATCCCCCCCTATTCGGGCAACTACATCTTCTTTTCTAAACACGTTTGATCTCAGGATGTTTGCCGCAGCTTTGATTGCCTGATCTCCAACATTGTGCCCCAGAGAATCGTTGATCTGTTTCAGATCATCAAGATCACAGGCGATGATACTGACAGGGAATTGACGACTGGATTTCAACCGTTCCATTTCTTCTTCAAAATACCCCCGATTGTAAAGCCCGGTCAGCGCATCGCGGAAACTTAAAAAGCGCAGTTCCTCTTCAACTTCTTTGCGATCTGTGATATCAATTATTGATATGTAGACTCGCTCCCAGGTCTCTTCATATCCTGGAGGCAGTGATAAACGGAGCAAACCATCTATTAGCTCACCAGATGATTTTTTCTGTTTAATTTCGCATTCATGAGAGTTTTTACCGGTGGCTAAAGCGATTAATTCTTTTCGAAATTCAGCAAGAGATTCTTCAACTAGAATTCGAGGTAAACTGTTAAGTAAATCCGGTTTTGATTTGGCATTATACAAATCTAAAGTAGCCTGATTGACATCCAGAATTTTTACCAACTTAATACATTGATTTACCAGGTCATCATCACTATTTAAACGCTCCACGATATCTTCGTTTTCAGCAATTTTATCTAATACCTTCTTTACTTCTGAAAAATCCTCTTCCCAAAGAGATATCGGCGACTCATTGAACAAACTTTTAAAACGCCCCTCACTTTCTTTCAATTTCTGCTCTGTCTCCAACCTCTGGCTGATATCATAGTAAAGACCCAAAATGCCGATCTGCTCTCCTCCAACAAAAACAGGCACACCAACGATCTCAACATCCACAAGGTTGCCATCCTTTTTCATCCTCCGGCTCACCTTTCTGACGATATTGCCCGATGTGACCAATTGGGTAATTTCAGAAGCCTCTTTTAGGAGATCATTAGAGGCAATCAAATTATCCAGAAATTTCCCTGTGATTTCTTCATTTGTATAACCAAAAAGTTCTTCAAAGGCTTGGTTACAGGAAATAATTATGTGATTAACATCTAGGCGCACCACAGCAAAGAAAGAACTATTAATTAATGCCTCAAGAAAATAATGTTCGTTTTGCAATTGAGCGGCTTTTCCTCGTAAATGTTCATCAAGTTGGGCAGATGTTTCCTCATGGCGTATTGTTTGACCACCAATCAAAGCAAAGAAAGGTGTTAAGATCAATGGAAAAAGGTCGATGATAAATAGTAATGGTTGATTGGTATGCAAGGCCAAAAGGGTCGAAAAAGAGAATTTTGAGCCTGATTGAATCAACTCATAAATAACACTGATTACAGGGAAAAAAGAACCAAGTATCAATCCATACAGAGCGCTAGACAGGATTTTTTGTTGTTTATTATCCAACTCGTCACTCAATCCTTATCTTCAACAGATATTTCAGTATAAAGGGCAAAGTTTAACAAGTATAATAATCGCCCAAGCTCCAGGATATTGAACTAGATGAAGGGAGTATGGAACAGATCCTAACCGATTAATATACTAAGTATATAATAAAATAACGGGATCGGGTAGTTAATAACAATCTTGTGAAGAGCATATAAAATGAACCGGATGTTTTGGGATACGATTTATTCTGCCTGCAGGAGCCTTCGAAGGAGCAATCCATTTAATTGATAATTATTTGTAAATAGCTGGATTTCTATATCACGGATACATTTTTCAATGTTTTTCACCTTGAAACACACTTTTTCCTATCCCGGGCCAGATGCGCAGTAAGCCAAAAACCGCCCGCAGAGTAATCCATACCCCAATCATCACCCAGACCCAGAACAGCGATCCATTCCCCTTGCTCTCCATCAGCCAGAGTCCACCGATCCCAATTGCGGAAGCAATTATCATTGCATTGCGTAAATACCGGTAATCCCCTGTGCCCCAATGGACACCATCAGTTAAGAAGGCAAGGGAATTCAACGGTTGGCTAACCGAGGATACTGCCCAGGCAGTCAGGAAAATGCTGATTGAGGCTGCCGGGACCAAGAATTGGGTCACTGACCCTCTGCCCCACCACATCAATCCCCCGAGAAGGAAACCGGTGCCGAGGCTCCAACTCATCGCCACCCGCACCACCTGCTTAGCCCAGAAAATTGAGTTCTGTCCGATAAAATATCCCACCAGCGACTGCACTGTTGAAGCATAAGCATCTAATGCTAGTGCAGTAAATACCCAAACCTGGCGAATAACTTGATGCGCCGCTCCCGCATCAGGACTAATGCCATTCGCCGCCCGGGTGGTGTAAGCCAGGAAGAGGTTCAGGATACCAGTACGAATAAATAAGTCTCCGCCAACCTGCAGCAACTTTATTGCATCTTGCAGGACAAACGATCTGGATAGGCTGAGTTTCTTTACTACCAGTATGATTCCTGCTAGCGCGCCTAACCATTGGCTGACCGTGCTTGCCAGGGCTGACCCTCCCACACCCATGGCGGGAATTGGACCCCAGCCGAAGATTAATAGCCAATCGAGGACAAGGTTCAGGATGTTGACACCCAGCGCGATCCACAGTGGAGTCCGCATATCCTGCAGGCCGCGGAATGCGCCGAAGGTCACCAGAGTCAGCAACACCGCGGGAGCGCCGAAAAGCCGGATCTGCATGTACTGAACTGCAATCGCTTGTACTGAACCTGACGCGCCCAGCAGCCCGGCTAACCAGTTTGCAGTGGGTCCAAACACCAGGATTAATAGAATGCCAAATCCGGCTGCCAGTATTAACGCCAGACTTAAGATTTCTCCAGCTTTTTCCAGTTCCCCCTTGCCGCAAATTTGAGCAACTTCCGTTTGGGTGCCGATCCCCAGAAAGTTAAACATCCAGAACAAGCTCGAGAGGGCGGTAGTGCCCACACCGAGCGCCGCTAGGGGAACAACCCCCAGGGAGGAGATAAAGGCAGTGTCCACCAGGGCGGTAATTGGTTCAGCTATCAGGGAAAGCAGGACAGGGATCGAAAGTCCCAGTAGGGTGAGGTGAGGGCGGGTGGTGAATGGGTGAGTAGAGGAGTTCATTGGATTGATGTTTTTTAGTTCATGTTCAGAGGTTTATGGAAAAATATGGCTGTGTAGGGAAGTAATTATAATATACCCCTGGGAATAGAGGATAGTTTTCTCATATGGATAACCAGCCTGCTCTTTTCCACCACAGATGCTAATGATACAATGACGTTCTAATTGCAGGGCAATGTCAATTTGTAGTATGACTTGAATTTAATACCATTCCTTATCCTGGAAAATTCCAATTATGAAAAGAATTGTTGTAAAGATCGGCTCCTCAACTCTGACTGCGGGCACTGATGAATTGTCACTACCCGAGATCGTCAATCTGGTGGAACAGATTGTCCATTAGAAAGAGGTAGGACATCAGCTTTTAGTGGTTTCTTCAGGGGCTATGGCAGCGGGACGGGAAACACTGGGCTTTCCTGAGCTGCCCAAATTTATCCCAGCCAAACAGATGCTTGCGGCAGTAGGCCAGCCCCGGTTGATGAATGTTTACACTAATTTATTTGGGATATATGATGTTAACGTTGCTCAATTGCTGCTCACCCGGTTGGATTTATCTGATCGGCGGCGGTATTTGAATGCCCGCAACACGCTTGAAGCCCTGCTCGCTCAAAAGGTTATTCCGATAATAAATGAGAACGATACGGTAGCCACGGAGGAAATCCGGGTAGGTGATAACGACAATCTCTCTGCCCTGGTAAGTAATTTGATTGAAGCGGATCTGTTGATCATGCTCACGGACAAACGAGGGGTGTTCACCGCTGACCCTGATCAGGACCAGGAAGCTGAGTTAATCTCTGAAGTGAAGGAGGAGATCATACCGGACTCGCTCTGGAAGGCAGCCGGAAAAGGGAGCAGCGGCATCGGAACAGGAGGAATGTATACCAAAATCCAGGCGGCTGACCTGGCCCGCCGGTCCGGCACACGGGTAGTAATTACCAAAGGTTCTATCCCGGAGGTAATCACTCGTGTAGTCACCGGGGAGGCTTTGGGTACCCGATTTGAACCCCTGGTCTCGAACCTTGAAAGCCGGAAACGCTTTATTTTGGCGGGTCCAAAATCCAGCGGAGTCATTGTTGTGGATACCGGGGCTGAGGATACTCTCCGGAAAGGGAAAAGCAGCCTGCTCCCGGTAGGGGTTGTATGGGTCGAAGGAAAGTTTGAAAGAGGAGAAACTGTGGCGATCAAAAATGAAGGGGGGCAGGAGATTGCGTCCGGTCTGGCAAACTACGGTGTGAAGAGTATGGAATTAATCCAAGGTCATCACTCGGCGGAGATTGAAGATCTGCTCGGATTTACTTATGGCAATGAACTTGTTCATCATGACAACTTGATTTTGGTCTGATGGATAATTTTTAAGGAGGGTGCGGTGTTAACAAGAATGGCGGCTAATGAAGCGGATGTAGGGGAAGCCCGGGAAGTGGAAATGGAAGACCACTTAGTAGACCGCCTGACCCTGACTGAAGATCGACTGACCTCCATTGTAAATGATCTGCGCCGAGTAGCTGATCTGCCTGATCCGGTTGGAGAAATCTTTGATGAATATGCTCCTCCAAATGGACTCAGGGTTTATAAAGTCCGTGTCCCGTTGGGAGTGATTGCCGTTATTTATGAATCCAGGCCGAATGTCACCCTGGATGTTGCTGTCCTGGCCCTAAAAACCGGGAATGCAGTTATCTTGCGTGGAGGCAGTGAGACCATCCGGACCAACCGACAGCTTGTGGAAATCATCCAATTGGCGCTTAAAGAAAAAGAACTTCCTGTCGGGGCGGTTCAATTGATTGATTCTCCTGACAGGAAATACGTTAAAGAACTGTTGAAAATGCACCAGTGGGTGGATATGTTAATTCCCCGCGGAGGGGTTGCCCTGCATAAATATTGCCGAGAGAACAGCACTATTCCAGTGATCACCGGGGGGATTGGAATTTGCCATTTATTTGTTGATGGGAGCGCGGACTTAAAAGCAGCCGTAGAGGTTGCGCACAACGCAAAAGTACAGCGTCCCTCGGTCTGCAACGCCCTGGATACTCTGTTAGTGCAGCATGAGGTTGCGGAGGAATTCCTGCCTGCGGTTGTGGACCGCCTGGCGAAAGATGGAGTAACCTTCCGGGTCGATGAGAGTGCCTGGGAGATTTTGAGTGAGCTTCCCGGAGAGCTGATTCAGACTGCCGGACCAGATGATTTTGATACCGAGTGGCTCTCACTGGTTTTGGGTCTCAAGGTTGTAGATGACCTAGAAGAGGCAATTGAGCATATCGCAGAACACGGCACCCAGCACTCGGATGGCATCCTCACCCGAACCGATGAACATGCCCGGCGTTTTGTGGCCCTGGTAGACTCGGCAGCGGTGTATGTCAACGCCAGCACCCGCTTCACTGATGGGTCTCAACTCGGCTTGGGCGCCGAGGTAGCCATCTCAACTCAGCGGCTGCACGCCCGCGGACCGATGGCACTGAGGGAACTCACTACCTATAAATGGGTGATATGGGGCGATAACCACGTCAGGGAATAAAAAGGGAGTAAATTTTCCAGAAAGGTTCCTTTTTTATCTTGGTGATTACGGAGTTGATTTTTTGGGTGAATCGGTAATGGAAAACCTATAATTACTTTGTTCCAAACAGATAAACAGCACTTCGCGAGAAGTGCTGTTTTTTTTATTCCTTATCTAAAAATGGTGGCGTTCCCCCGGATTGTTGCTGTTTGTCTAAACAATGTAACGAAGATGTAATATTAAGCCCTTGACAATACTGTGTAATACATTGTATAATGCGTGCATGAGTAAAGAAAACGAAATTTCTGAACAGTATAACAAGCTGACCCAGAAACTCCGGCGAGGTATCCTGGTCCTGGCCGCGCTCAGCCAGCTGGAGGAGGAAAAATACGGCTATGCATTAATTAGTAGCCTGGCTGAAAAAGGACTGGACATTGAACAGGGTACCTTGTATCCCCTGCTGCGCAGGTTGGAGTCCCAGGGTTTGCTGAAGAGCGAGTGGAATGTGGAAGGCTCGCGCCCCAGACGCTACTATCTGATCAGTACCGAAGGATCCAGAATCCTGGAGAATCTGGCTGGGGAGTGGCGAATCCTGACAAACGTAATGGAGAAATTATTGGATGGAATATCCAGTGAAGGAGAACAAAATGAGTCTGATTGATCGTTATATTCAAGAAGTAGGGCGGCACCTGCCGCGAAAAAACCGGACTGATATTAAAGCTGAACTTCGATCCTCCGTAGTAGATACACTCGAAGATCGCTTTGGGACTGAGCCGTCAGAATCTGAAGTTGAAGAATTCCTAATCGAGTTTGGTCAGCCCAGAGATGTAGCCGCCTCGTATTTTCCGGAAGGACAATACTTGATTGGTCCCAGCTTATATCCTTTGTTCCGGATGATTGCCTGGATTGTCGTGGCAGCCGTGCTGGGTGCCCAGATACTTGCCTGGGGAGTTGCGGTCTTGATAGCCGGGGAAAGCTCTTCGGTCCTTGAAATCATGGGAGCCCTGCTGACCAGCATACCCGTTTCCTTGGGTTGGTTAGTGCTCGTATTTATTATCTTGCAGAGGTTTGAAGTTAAACCTGATCTGGATGATAAGCCCTGGGATCCGCAATCCTTGCCCCAGATCAATGAGGAAGAGGATCTCAAGCGCGGTGAATTAATCTTTGGTCTAGTATTCGGTAGTCTAATTCTGGCTCTAGTCTTCTTTTTCCCCCAGTGGATCGGATCTGTCACCTATCCGGGGGGAAAGTTCTATCCTAATCCAGTGATTATCCAATATCTGAGCTGGATCAAGATTTCCCTGCTGGCAGGTATCGGGCTTAACGTTTACCTGCTCTGGCGGGGACAGCGGAGCTCGACTTCCCGATTTGTAAAAATTGCTGTGAACCTGTTGAGCATAGGTGTCCTAATCCTGCTGGTTCAGGGTCACAATGTCTGGCTGGCAGCGAGGAATGCGGTCGGCTTTTTCGATGTACTTGAGACTATCTCCAGTATCGCAGATGGGGGGTGGGAGCTGGTTGGCATGCACGCGTTCCGAATGGCTTTTGGGGTGGCGTTGATTGTTACAGTGATTGAAACCCTGGTTATGGTG
>CAZHHT010000153.1:0-7319 GCA_964532455.1 uncultured Anaerolineales bacterium | reverse complement strand
AGGCGATTAAAACGTGTGGCTATTCACTATGGTTCATCTCCTCAATTCCTTCTGACTTCCGCTACCATCGGAAATCCACTTTCCCATGCCGAAGCCTTAATTGAGGAGCGTGTCCAGCTTATTAACAAGGACTATTCTTCCCGGGGGGAAAAGCATTTCCTGATTTTCAATCCCCCTGTAATAGATGACGCTCTTGGATTACGATTGGGTATGCAGCGCGAAAGTGTTCGGTTGGCATCGGAACTAATCAACGCTGGTTATCAAACTATTTTATTTGGCCGCTCCAGAAAATCCGTTGAATTTATGCTTACTAAATTGCGGGAGAAAATCTCTATACCGCCTGACTCCATTCGCGCTTACAGGAGCGGTTATCTTCCATCACAGAGGCGTGAAATTGAAGCTGAACTACGGTCAGGTCAGGTACGAGCCGTCGCTGCAACTACAGCGCTAGAATTGGGAATTGATATTGGCGGTCTTGATGCAGCAATTATTGCAGGGTATCCAGGTTCGATTGCTGGAGCCTGGCAGCAAGCTGGCCGATCTGGTCGCGCTGATAATCCATCTCTCTCCCTTCTGGTAGCATCTTCCAGCCCCCTGGACCAATATTTAGCTCTTTATCCTGAATATCTTTTCAACTCGAATCCCGAATCGGCGTTGATTAATCCGGATAATCTTCTGATTGTGCTGAACCATATTCAATGTGCTGCCTATGAAATCCCATTCGAGGACAATGATCGTTTCGGGAATTTCAGTCCCGCTCAGACCAAAGAACTTTTGGATTTCCTGCAGCAATCCGGTATTCTGCATCAGTCACAAAATAAGTATTTCTGGATGAAGGATGAATATCCCGCAGCTAGTTTTTCTCTTCGCACAACTTCAAATCAGCAAGTAACCCTTAAGCTCACCAATTCAGCTGATAAAATCAGTGTCCTGGGAATTATTGATAAAGATAGCGCTTATTGGATGGTTCATCCAGGGGCAATCTACTTACATCAAGGTGAGAGTTTCCATGTCGATAACCTAAACCTTGAAACTAATACTGCCAATCTGTCGCCTATCATCCCTAATTATTACACAGAACCAGAACGTCAAACTTCTTTTACCATTGATGAATTACTTGAAAAAAGCAATCTAGGGTCTGCGGAAAAGTTCCTAGGTGAAATCACTGTAACATCCAGGGTTTCTGGATATAAGAAAATTAGATGGGCTCAGTATGAAGTTCTCGGACGGGAAAACCTCGATTTACCTTCCACTTCATTAAAAACTACAGGTTTCTGGATCACACTATCCAGTGAAACAGAAGCTGCTTTAAGGGAAATTAATTTATGGTCCAGCAGTCCAAATGAATATGGACCCGACTGGTCTACTATTAGAGAAACTATTCTCAAACGGGACAAAAATACCTGTCGAATTTGTGGTAAAAGCGGAGATATTGATCCACTACATGTTCACCATAAAAAACCCCTTCGTAGTTTTCCGTCATTTGAAGAAGCCAACCAAATCGATAACTTAATCACCCTTTGCTTCCGCTGCCACAACCGAGCAGAAGCAGTAGTTCGGGTAAACAGCGGGATAAGGGGCCTTGGATATGTTCTCCACAGCTTGTCTCCTTTGTTTTTAATGTGTGATCCTGGAGATCTTGGTGTTCACACAGATTTTAATTCCCCTCTGGGTGATGGAAGACCGGTTGTGCTGCTCCATGAGCAAATTCCCGAAGGTATTGGTTTCAGTAAAAACCTCTACGATAGGGAAAAAGAATTGCTAGAAACATCTTATGAACTTGTCCGTTCTTGCTCTTGCCGGGAAGGCTGTCCCTCCTGTGTCGGTCCTGGAGGAGAAAAAGGATATGGCGGAAAAATGGAAACACTGGCAATCCTGGAACAGCTCTGCACCTGATCTTTGGGCAGGCTTTATAGCTGCGGACTTTCATAATATTCAGATTTTACGTTTTCACAATCCCCCTCTGTCTAGAGATCTATTTCGTCATCAAAGGAAATGAGCGGAATTTATCATCTACTTTAATCATTTGTCTTTTACTATAATCAGATAGACCGAACCCGCCTGGCTTCATATACGTTATTAATTCTTTCCAGCAAATCCAATGCCTTTTGCAGTTCCAATACATTCCTTACACCTAAAACCAAATTAAACCTCGCTTCCCCCTTCTTTTCATCAACATCCACCCTAAGTTCGCTCAGACTCACGTTGTTATTAGATAACACGGTAGCGATATCTTTTGTTAACCCATCGCGGTCATATGCTTTGATGATGATAGGTACTGGAAATGTCCTCACGGGAGAGCCCCAAGATACTTCTACTAACCTTTCTTTATCCCTGGTATTCAGGACGTTTGCACAATCTTTTCGATGTATGGTAGCCCCTCTTCCCCTGGTGATAAAGCCGATTATCTCATCTCCCGGCGTCGGATTACAGCAGCTCGCCAGCTGATTCTTAAGACCTCTCAAACCGACGACAGCAATATCACCGGAAGTTTCTCGGCTAATTTCTTCCTGAAACTGAGCTGTGAATCCAGTTTTATCTCCCTCCTTAACAACGACAAGCGCATGCACGACCCTTCCGACAGAAATATCACCGCAGCCAATTGCTGCGAAAAAATCCTCCGCAGCTTCGTAATTAAAAGACTTCGCCAGGTCTTCATATTCAATATCTTTCCCCAAATCAAGTCTGGAAATTTCTTTTTCCAGTAAAGATAATCCGCTTTCTACATTTTGCTCTTTTTCCTGCTGCTTAAACCATCTTCTGATCTTACTTATTGCAGATTTGGTTTTTACTAATTCCAGGTTTTCATTCAGCCAATCACGGCTCGGTCCTCCTCGTTTTGCGGTAAGAATCTCAACTTGATCCCCTGTTGCCAGTTTATGATCAAGGGATACCAACCGGCTGTTAACCTTGGCTCCCCGGCATCTATGCCCAACTTCAGTGTGTATGTTATAAGCAAAATCAATAGGTGTCGAACCAACCGGCAAATCTATAATATCTCCCCTGGGAGTAAACGCATAAACCCTGTCACCGAACACCTCATTTTTTAGACCATCTACAAATTCTTGCGCTGATTCGACATCTTGCTGCCATTCTAGCATCTGGCGCAAGTAAGCTACCCTTTGATCAAAATCTTTATCTCTTTTTTGACCCTCTTTATACCGCCAATGAGCTGCAATACCATATTCAGCTTTGCTGTGCATTTCCGGGGTCCTTATTTGTACTTCCAGCGTTTCTCCATCTTCATAAATAACAGAAGTGTGTATTGATTGATACAAACTAGGTTTTGGGGCTGCAATATAATCATCGAATTCCCCCTGGATAGGACGCCAATGCATATGAATTATTCCAACAGCTGCATAACATTCTTCTTCTGTGGGCACAATTATTCGTACTCCCCTGATATCCGAAAGCTTGCTAAAGGGGATTTTTTTTCTCTTCATCTTTCGATATATTGAGTAAATATGTTTAGGTCTTCCAGTTACTTCAGCTTGCATCCCAGCTTTCTTCATTACTCCCTTAATCTGATTGGTAATTTTGCGCATCTTTCGCTCACGCTCAGAACGCCTTTCATCGAGCTTCTTGGCGATATCGTGATAGATACCTGATTCTAAATACCTAAATGAAAGGTCCTCAAGATCCCATTTCATTTGCCAGATACCAATTCGGCTTGCCAGCGGTGCAAATAGATCCATTGTTTCCTGAGCAATCCGTTTCTGTTTTTCTTCAGGAAGGTGTCTAAGTGTCCGCATGTTATGCAGTCTGTCAGCCAACTTGATTAAAACTACCCTGGGATCTTCAGCCATTGCTAAAAATGTTTTTCTTAGGTTTTCCGAGGCAAGTTCAGCCCGCCAGATACTTGGGTCGTTTATCGCATCAGATTTTCCTTTCTTCTTTTCACTAGCAGATGCTTGTTTGCTTTCAGTATTTTTTGATACTCTTGGCAAAGATCCCAATTTTGTTACAGCCTGTACCAAGTTAAAGATCTCATTACCAAATTCCCTCTTAAGATCCTTGAAATCAATCCCAGTATCTTCCACAGTATCGTGCAGAAGCCCCGCAGCAACAACTGCTGGTGGTACATGCATCTCGGCCAGAATAAAAGCTACTGCTTTACAGTGATTGATATAAGGCTCACCAGATGCCCTCTTTTGTCCTTTGTGAGCCTTTTTTGCAACATCAAGAGCTCGCTGTAAAAGCTCCTTGTCTACCTGGGAATATTTATCTGATAGATTTTCTATATACTTTGAAATAGCCATAACTTTCCGATTAGAAACTCAGCCGTTTTTACCTCTTTTAAAACAGATATTTCTATTCTTACATTATACCTTTAACGTGCAATTCCTTTCTATCAAAGGCGGCCGCATTGACGCATAGTTACCATTAAGCTAAACTATCTAAGTTATTCATTTTGGGAGATTTTATGCCTGCTTCCCCGCATTCAAAAGAATATGCCGCTGTAACTGGCGCCACCGGCGCAATTGGCAACGCTATCGCTTCGCAATTGGCAGCCCTAGGTTATAATGTTGTCCTTATCACCCGTAATCCAGAAAAAAGTTATCGGGCCGTTGAAAAAATTAAAAATAATACTGGAAATAATAACGTACGATTTGAAATCGCAGATCTCTCTAATCAGATTTCCATTCAATCTCTGGCATCCTCCTGGACTGGACCACTGCATATATTAGTCAACAACGCAGCGATATCTCCGCCAAATCGTCTAGAAACAACCAAAGGAATCGAACTGCAGTTCGCCACAAATGTGCTGGGTTATTTCTGGATGACTGAATTCTTTACGCCAATTTTAGTTGGTTCTTCACCAGCAAGGGTTATTAATATTTCTAGTTATTGGGCTGGTGGACTGGACTTGGAAGACCTTGAATTTGAAAGTCGAAGTTATCACAATCATGAATCCTACCGCCAATCTAAACAAGCCAATCGAATGCTAACTCCAATTTTTGCCAGAAACTTAGCGTACGCTGGAGTCACAGTCAATGCTTGTCATCCGGGAGATGTAAATTCTTCCTTAAGCAACAGCCTGGGCTTTAGCGGCAGCCAATCTCCAGATGAGGGAGCAAAAACACCCGTCTGGCTTGCTACCTCTGAAAGTGTTCACAATATCACGGGAAAATATTTTGAGAACCAAAAAAAGACCAACTGTCCATTTAGTAATGATTTGTTAAAAGCTCAACGGCTTTATGATATTTGTCAATCATATACCCGATAAATGATATTCAAACTATCTATTACACCAACCCCTAAATAATGATATTTTTTTCCAAGCAGTCAAGAAATATAACAGCTATACGAAGCAAAGCGCTTGTTTCTTTTATTCTCCTTTCGTTTTTGATCAATGGTTGTGCGTCATACCAGGAATCTCCTGCCTCTCCTCAACCGCAAGAGCCCGCTACTCCGTCTGTTCAATCAGAACATCCCGTTGATCTACCCGCCACGGCAACACCGGATCTACCTTTTATCCCGTATTCAATTTGGGTAGATCCTGGTTTTCCTGCAGCAGTTCATGATTTTTTTATTTTTTCCCCTGAGTTTGAGGTATTCCAGGATCCACAAGATGCGTCTATTAAAACTTCCGTAAAATCTGGTATTCCTTTCGGAACTTGGACATATCTACTCGTATCTCCTTTCACTTCTTTGCTTGAGGACCTTAATTCCTCGGATTTAATTACATTCTGGCAAACTGGAATCTCTTCTTCAATTTCAGTCATTGAACTAACACTGAGTGAAGATACAAAACACGCGCTCACACTAGTTTGGGGTAAACCCGAGCCTGGTACTTTAAAAGTACTAGAATCGGATTCAATTCTTTCTACTCTCTGGGGTAAGCCAGAGTCGATTGCAATAATACCTTTTGAACAATTAAATCCTTACTGGAAAGTCATCTCTTTGGATGGTCAGAATCCACTAAACCCCGACTTTGTCCCCAACCAGTACAACCTTTCTCTCCCTCTTTACATATCCTCATTGCCTGATCCTCTCGAAACCTTGCCTTTATTCGAGCCGGTTATCAATTTTGACCATACCAAACTGACAACGATTGCATTAACTGGCGTAACTGCCCTCGTACGAGATACAGCTTCCATTATGGAAGAAAAGGGATTGCTTTACCCGGCAGAAGATATCTACTCCATACTCGAAACTGCTGACATTACTCACATCAGCAACGAAGTGCCTTTTGCTAAATACTGCCCCAACCCTGATTCCAATCAGGCGTCGCTCTATTTTTGCAGTAAAGATGAATACATCCAACTTCTTGAAACTGTGGGCACAGATATCGTGGAACTCAGCGGTGATCATTTCGGAGATTGGGGTCCAGAGGCTATGCTTCATTCCCTCGACCTCTATCACGAGCGAAACTGGCTGACCTATGGTGGAGGAGAAACTTTAAACGAAGGATTAAAGCCTGTATTCATAGAACATAACGGTAATCAATTTGCATTTATTGGCTGTAACGGTAAAGTGCATGACCGCTACGCTACAGCCTCAGCTACAAATCCTGGAGCATCCAGATGTGATTTTAAATGGATGTCAGCAGAAATTTCCCGTCTACAAGAACAAGGTTATCTAGTGATTGCTACCATGCAGCATGAAGAAATTGACAGCTTTTATCCGGTTGCTGTCCAGCAATGGGATTTTCGCCGCCTTGCCGACGCAGGCGCCGTGATCGTCAGCGGCAGCCAGGCTCACCATCCACAAGCGATAGAACTCACTGGAACATCTTTTATTCATTACGGGCTGGGAAATCTATTTTTTGACCAATGGTATCTGGCACATTATAATGCCGATGAACATATCAATAAAGACAAATCTTTTATTGATCTCCATTACTTTTATGACGGGTCATATATCAACACCCAACTAATTACCCTGCAGTTTATTGATAATGCCCGTCCACGGTTAATGACTCCAAGCGAACGTGAAATTTTCTTAACTGAAGTTTTTCAAGCCTCAATATGGGAAAATCGTTAAAAATTTTTCTTATTTTTTTTTCTTTCATTACAAATATAAACAGTTTGATATTGTATAGCATTCATCAAAAACAAGAATATTTCACACTCAATCAATCTTGTTTTTCATTTCTCTTCTGGTTATCACTACATTAACGGGGCGTGATAGCTTTACTGATACTACTTCATCGGCCCCTGTAAGCGCTTCCATTGATGTATCAGTGTCAAATCCTTTTTCAGCCAACGCTGATGAAGATGCAAATATTATTCTGTCAAGTTATATTCTGTTGATTTGTTGTTCATTGCATCCCTTGTAGATATCATTACTGAACGCTTACATATGCAGTATACAAC
>CAZHHT010000152.1:0-7322 GCA_964532455.1 uncultured Anaerolineales bacterium | reverse complement strand
TCGGTGCGGATGACGGATATCCGGGATAGTGTGGAGGATCTGGGCACATCTATCAATGGAATGGATCGGCGGATTGAATCCTTACGTGGGCGTGGGTACGCTTTCGAGAAAGATTTGGAAGAGATGGCGACAGATTTTGAAAAAGAATGGACCGATATCGCGCCCAAGCTCGAAGCTCAGATTGAAAAAGAAGCCAGCAACCTGGAGCGATCCTTGCGCCCATTGGAGACGCAGATCGCGGGTTTGGTGGAAGAAAGCGGGGCGCCGGCAGCCCTGCGTCCACGCCTGAGCAAGCTCAAGTCACAGGTGGAATCGCTGGAAGGTCGCGTCGAGGCAGCGGAGGGCAGCATCCGCGGCAGATACGATCAATTTAGCGGCGACGTTCAGAAAGTAAAATACCATCTAACAAAACTAGAATGGATGCTGACAGAACTCAGCGAGGCGAGCTTTGAGCTGCTGGCAACTGAATCAGGGATCATGGCGGTTAAGGCGGTTTGGGCGAAGGGCGGCAAGCAGACTAAAGATGACCCTGAGGGAGTATTGTATCTGACTGACCAGCGGATCCTTTTCGAGCAGAAAGAAAAGGTGGCGACGAAGAAGGTGCTTTTTGTGGCAACGGAGAAAAAGTTGGTGCAGGAGTTGCTCTGGGAAGCCCCTCTCGCGCTGATCGAGGAGACAAAGGCCCGCAAACAGGGCTTTTTGAATAAAGATGATTATATCGAGGTGCGCTTTGGCAGCAGCGCGCCCTTTGACGTCCTGCATGTGCACATCTGGCATAGCGGCGACGAATGGAAAGCCCTGCTCAAACGCGCCAAAGCGAAGGAATTTGACGCAACACGAGCCATAGTTATTGACGAGGCTGCTGCCAAAAAAGTCAAGGATGCACCAACGAAATGCCCATCGTGTGGCGGGGTGATCAATCAGGTTGTGCTTCGTGGAATGGAGAGTATTACTTGTGAGTATTGCGGAGCTGTGATTCGCTTGTAGTTATCCGCGAAGTTACCCGAAATCCGTCAATTAAAAAACAAGCCCCCATTTCCTGGCAAGAAGTGGGGACTTTTTGCTTAAACATTTTTTTACTATAGAACTAGCGCATAATCAAGAGACATTTTTGCTATTCACAATCTAAGGCGGCTCGGGTATTAAATGAAAATCCCGTCCCGAACCACACTAGAGGATTTCAATCCTCTGTATGCAGTTCGGGATGGGACCAAGAAGGTGGGCGGTATTGGGCTCGAACCAACGACCTCCTCCGTGTAAGAGAGGCGCTCTAACCAGCTGAGCTAACCGCCCGTTCTAAAAACATTATACCGCTGGGAAGAATTTTAAGAAAGGGAAGCGAAACCTATATTCAGTAGTCAGTGGTTAGTAATCAGTAGTCAGTAAGTTTTTAAGAACATGCAAACTAAATACTGATTACTGTCTTAAAGTTTACTACGTTAAATTTTGGTAAAGCCATTCCACCTGTGATACACTTTCTCCAGAACTAAAAATAACTATAGAAGAAAAACTCATGCGTATCGTCCGTTATCTATACCGAAATAAAAAACCTGCCTACGGCTGGCTGCTGGAGGACAAAATCGGTTCCATCAAGGGTGATATCTTTGGTTCCTTCGAGCGCGGTGAAGCCAAAACACCCCTGGAAAAAGCCAAACTTTTGTGCCCTGTGCAACCGGGAAAAATCATCTGTGTCGCCCGAAACTATTCTGCCCACGCCGCCGAACACGGTGCTGTAGTCCCGGAATTGCCGGTTCTTTTTTTCAAACCACCTTCAGCAGTGATCGGACCCGGGGATGAGATCGTCCTACCTCCCCAGGCCCAGCGGGTGGAGCAGGAAGCCGAGTTGGCGGTGGTGATTGGCAAGAAGGGACGCTGGATTTCACCCGAGGATGCGGAAAAATACATCCTGGGCTACACCATCGGTAACGATGTCACCGAGCGGTTTTTCCAGCGCGAAGACCTGCTCTGGACCCGGGCCAAAGGCTTTGACAGCTTTGCCCCCCTCGGTCCCTGGATTGAAACCGATTTTAATGCCGCGGACGCGATCATTTCCTGCCGGGTTAACGGCGACCTGCGCCAGATGGCATCTACCCGGGAGATGGTTTTCCTGGTGGATCAATTGATAGCCTTTGCCTCCTCTTTTTTAACCCTGATGCCGGGGGATGTGCTTCTAACCGGAACCCCGGAAGGGGTTTCCAAGCTAGAGAATGGGGACCTGGTCGAAATAGAGATCGAAGGAATTGGCACCCTGAGTAATCCTGTAGTGCAGGCAGAACGGGAATAAGCTGATGTCAATCGATATCCAAGCCGGAATTATTGCTGCAGTTTTTTTGACCCTGATCTTTTTTCTGATCAGCGTTATTTCCGGAATCCAAACAGTACTCTCAGGAAAAAAGATAAAATTCTTCCAGCTGCGGCAAAATCAGATCTTACGCGGCTGGCGGCTGATTATACTGGGTATTTTCTGGGTCCTATTGGGCATCGGGGTATATTTTTTCGGGGAACCGGTTGCCTACCGTTTTATTACCCCTTCCCCTACTCTTCCGCTGACGCTGACACCATCCATTACCCCTTCTGCCTCAATTACACCCACCATCACTCTCTCCCCCACCATCACTCTCACCCCGGCGGAATCCTATACCCCTACCCCCAGCCAGACACCTCATATGCCTATTGCAGTGGAAGCCCGTTTTGAAGGCAAGTTAACCCCGCCTGCGGAAGCTGCCTTCAGCTCCTTAATATTCTCAAATATCGGGTTGGATGACAACTACAATCCTATCGGTCCCGGGATCCAATTTACCAATCCCGTGGGACATCTTTATGCGGTTTATAGCTACGCTCGTATGGAGGACGATATCCAGTGGAGCGCGCTCTGGTACCGGGGGGATGAATTGGTGCACTACGAAAGTCAGCCATGGAAAGGTGGCAGTGGAGGTTTTGATTACACAGATTGGGATCCAGCTTCCGAATTATGGCTCCCGGGTGAGTATGAAGTTCAGATTTTCTTGGGAACAAAATTCATCCTATCCAATTTTTTTACCGTGATTGGAGACCCTCTCACACCGACTATTTCACTCACCCCTACAATCACGCTTACCCCCTCTTCCAGCTTAACTCCAAGTCCGGCACCTACGGACACGCCGGCAGATTCCGGAGATTAGAATTTAGCCAATTTCACTGCGACCCTGGCTGCTACCCGGGCGTTATTCAACAGCAGTCCCAGGTTTGCTTTTAAGCTGGCTTTGCCGGTAATTTCGCTGACCCTTTTTAATAAAAACGGGGTAACTTCCTGTCCGGTTATCTTATGATCCAAAGCATCTTTTAGGGCTTGATCCACAGCCTCCTGCATCTGACGATCCGGCAAGGCAACGCTCAGGGGAGGCGGAATCACCAGTAGAACTGCGCTGTTGATTCCCATTCCCCAATGGGCTTTTGCGAGTAAAGCGGCACCTTCTGAATCTTCTACCTGGGAATTAACCGGCAACCCGCTGGACCGGGCGTAAAAGGCTGGAAAAAGGGAAGTTTGAAATCCCACAACTGGAACTGACAGGGTTTCAAGCATCTCCAGGGTCGCCGGCAGGTCCAGGATCGATTTAGCCCCGGCGCATACCACCAGGGTTGGAGTCTGAGCCAAAGTCGGCAGATCAGCCGAGATATCATAAGGCGCATTACGATGAACTCCGCCGATCCCGCCAGTTGCAAAAACGTTGATTCCAGCTTTGTTTAGGGCAGTTAAAGTACCCGCTACCGTAGTTCCTCCATTGAGTCTTTTAGCTGCTGCCCGCGAAAAATCCCGCCGGCTGACCTTGATCACTTCCCGATCCTGGGCTAACAGCAGGAGATCTTCCTTGTTCATACCAATCTGGGCTTTTCCTCCCAAGACCCCCACAGTAGCCGGTACAGCGCCTTCCTCCCGGACAACTTCCTCCATTGCCTGTGCCAGCTCGATATTGGTTGGATAGGGAAGCCCATGGGTTACCACCGCCGTTTCCAGCCCAACCAGGGGCTTTTTTTCTCTTATGGCTGTCAGAACTTCCTCTGAATAATGCAGCTCAACCATGCTCACCTCCCCTTCCAAAGCGTCATTTCTGATTAAACGGACGAAGAACCCAAATAACACCTTCATTCTATCATTTTTCTACCCGGCAGCTTATTAAACAGATAGGACCTTCAACCCAGATCCTGGTTTAAAATCTAATTTTCCTGATAGAATCAAAACAGTGAATTGACAAACTTAAAGGAATATATATTTTAAAGAAGGAAATAAGATGACTGATTTTCCAGGAAAAGGCCAGGTAACCGTACTTAAAACTTCTCCTGAAACTGTATTGGAAGATTATCACCGGCTGCTGGAATTGGCAGATGTGGAAAAAGCCCTGCCCAATAAAAATATCCAGACTGGATTGAAGATCAATATCTCCTGGCAGACCTGGTACCCGGCCTGCTCCACAACGCCCTGGCAGCTGGAAGGGGTAATCAAATCCCTGCAATCGCTGGGTTATCAAGACCTGGTTGGCGTGCATAACGACACCGTGGTGGTCGATACCAGCGACGGAGAAGTCAACAACAAACACAAAACGGTCACCGATCAATATGGTGTTCCTTGCCTTTACCTCTACAACCAGGATTTTGAATGGATTGAGTTTTATCCCAAAAATCACAAATACCTGGTATTAGACAAGGTCTACCCGGACGGTGTATTTATTCCTAAAGCTCTGCTGGGCATGAACATTATCCAGCTACCGACAGTGAAGACCCACGTATTCACCACTATCACAGGCGCCATGAAAAATGCCTTCGGAGGTCTGCTGCACAGAGAACGGCACTGGACCCATGCGGTTATTCATGAGACCGTGGTTGATTTACTGGCAATTCAGCAGGAAATTCATCCCGGTCTGTTTGCCGTCATGGATGGTACATTTGCAGGCGACGGACCCGGTCCCCGGGCCATGCGCTGGCATGAAAAGGACATCCTGTTAGCCTCGGCCGATCAGGTAGCCATTGACGCGATCTCCGCCAAACTGCAGGGATTTAATCCAATGGATTTGCGTTTTATTCAACTGGCCCATGAACATGACCTGGGTGTTGGTGATCCCGATAAGATTGAAATCATCGGTTATGATATTAACCAGGAAAAATCCTGGAACTTTAAACGCGAAGATACCTTTGCCAGCACCGGTCAGCATATGATTTATCACGGCTGGTTAAAACCCTTTGAAAAACTGCTCCTGCAGAGCCCGCTGGTTCCCTGGGCGTATTTCGCCAGCAACTTTTACCACAATGTATACTGGTATCCCTTTATCGGGCGCAAGCGGGTAGAAGATGCTCTGAAGACGAAATGGGGACAGCTTTTCCAGAAATATGGTGATGGGAAAGTAGTCATGCCTGGCATGGAGAAGAAAACAGTACTCCAGGCCCTGGTGGGAATTGTCCTTTCTGTAGTAGTCATCGCCAGTCTACTCGCTATACTGTTCCGCTGATCCATGGAAGAGAAATCAAATACCATCCTGCGCCGATTAATCCCCGGCCTTTTGTTCGGCTTCCTGGTTTTCCTGGTCCTGATCCTGATCGGTGATCTGCGCCAAGTGAGCAGCCAGGTGCTGGGATTCAAATGGAAATATTATCCGTTGGTTTTACTCCTGACCCTCTTTAATTATCTGTTGCGCTTTATTAAATGGCATTTTTTCCTGGGTTTGGTCGGGGTTAAAAATTTCTCCCTTATTCAAAGTGCCCGGCTGTTCCTGGCCGGATTTCCCCTGGCAGTCACACCCGGCAAAGTCGGGGAAGCCCTTAAGGGTGTCTGGTTACAAAAAGAGACTGGTGTGCCAACCTCCCGGGGGATCTCAGTTGTACTGGCGGAGCGGGTCAGCGATGGATTAGGTGTGCTGCTGCTCAGCACCCTGGGTGTAGTCGCTTATCCCCGCTATTGGCCGGCTTTTGCCATTATTCTCTCCGGATTGATTATTCTGATCCTGATCATCCAAATCCGGCCGGCTGCACTCTGGCTTATAGACCAGGGGAGCAGACTTCCACTTATCAAACGATTTTCCAGGGGGCTGCGGGAATTTTATGAGGGCAGTTATACCCTTTTCTGCCCCAAGGCAATATTGATCGCAGTTAGCCTGGGCACTATTTCCTGGCTGGGAGAAGGAGTGGGGATGTATTTGGTCTTGTTGGGATTGGGGATTGCACCAGGTTGGACCACCCTCTCAGTGGCTGTATTTGTTTTGGCTTTTTCCACCGTTATTGGAGCTGTTTCTACCCTGCCGGGTGGATTGGGAGCAGCCGAAGCGTCCATTGCTGGTATGCTTACCTTGCTGCTGGCGTTAAACCGGGATACAGCTGCGGCAGCTACACTTTTAATCCGCTTTGCTACCCTCTGGTTCGCGGTTTTTTTGGGTTTGGCAGTTTGGGGGTTCTCCCGGAAACTTCTGTTTGGGTCAGCGGATAAATAAGAGCATTATCCCTCAAAGAGATCATTTTTCCAGCCATTTTCCATTACAATATTATTAAGATTATTCAATATCAGCGGGAGGTTTGTTATGTCCGTAGGAAATAAGCACCTATTGTTCTTTATGATCTTGATCCTGGCTGGTTGCAATAGCCCGAAACCTGAACCCAAACAACTACCGACAGATACCCAGGCACCGCTGCCTCCAGCGACTGATACGGCAGCAGCTCCACTCCCACCAACAATCACACCCCAGCCGGAAATTACGGAATTGGAACTAACCATACAACCGCCACCCCCGACTCAAAAGGTTGCTCCAATTATTCTGGGTGATACCATTCCCCTCTTACCAGCAGGATACGAAGTAACAATTCATAAAATTCAGATGATCAATGATATAGTTGGCTGGTCAATAACATCTATTGATCCGGGAATTGATCATATCCTAAAAACATCGGATGGCGGGTACACCTGGAAGGATGTCACTCCACCCCAACCAACGGATGATTATCTTTCCGTCTCCACAGCTTTCGCAGATGAGAACACCGCCTGGGCGGCCTATAGAGGATCCGATCTAGTCTGGGCGACCCGGAATGGCGGAGTCACCTGGCAGGTTGTTCAGCTTGAATCCGAAACCAAATTAGGCGCTATGTTAATATCATCGGATATAGACCACGCCTGGATGTTCCAGTACGTAGAGGCCGGAATGCAGAAAGTTTATACTGTCCTTTACCGAACCCAGAACAGCGGTCAAAATTGGGAAAAATTACTTGATCCCACTACGGATGCAAGTATCCAGAGCTTCGAGAAAACAGGCGTGCAATTTGTCAATCCGCAATACGGCTGGTTGACAGAGGACTCCTATGGTGTT
>CAZHHT010000151.1:0-7374 GCA_964532455.1 uncultured Anaerolineales bacterium | reverse complement strand
GAAAATTCCTCATCATATGTTCATTGACAAACACTTACTGGGAGGGATCAAAACGGGCGATTCCTCCGCCCTTTGTCCCAAACCAGACCATGCCTTGCTCATCCACAATGATCTTGGCGACTTTGTTTGCCGGCAACCCATCCTCTTTTGTGAAATTGGTCCAAACCCCATCTTTGAAGTAAGAGACCCCATGAGCTGTGCCGATCCAGGCACCGCCATCGTGATCCACAGCGACACTGTAGACAAACTTCGAGATCAAACCATCTTCTTCAGAGTATGTTGTCCAGGTCTCGCCGTCAAAGTGAACCGCGCCATGATCACTGGTTCCGGCCCAGACGGATCCATCCGGGCCAACAGCGATACAGGGGATAAACAACTCAGGCAGACCATCTTTGGTGGTGTACCTCGTCCAGGTCTCCCCGTCGAATTTTGAGACCCCGCTCTGAGTGGCTACCCATAGGATCCCGTCGGACGAGAGAGCAAGGTCGAACACTGTCCCGGAGCCCAAACCTTTCTCGGATTTGTAGGAAATCCAGGTTTCGCCATCAAAATATCCTACTCCGCCGCTGTATTCGGCAAAGCCGACCCAGAGCCCACCTTTCGAATCTTCGATAAAAGCATAGGGAGTATTATCGCCCAAGCCATCTTCGATGGTGTAGTAGGTCCATTTGCTTCCATCGAAACGGGCGATCCCTTTTCTTTTAGAGCCAATCCAGGTATCCCCATAAGTGGTGAAGTGTATTGCGACTGATTCGTTCGTCAATAATCCGTCCTTGATGGTGTGTTGCTTGAAGGTGTGATCCTGGATATTTGTTTCAAAGACCCCTACTTCACTCACAGCCCAGATATTGCCATCTAAGTCGAAAGCCATGTTTGAGACGATTGTCGCCCCCGGGAAGGTAACCCAGGCCGGTTGCGTTTCAGGCTCCGCTGGAGGCGAATCTGCTACAGGGGCATCGGTATCGGTAGGAGGAAGCGGTGTTGGGATCGGCTCATCCGTTAGGGCTGCGCTTGTACAAGCAGTCATGATTAGCAACACCGTTATCAAGACAATTGCCAATTGTGGTCCATTCTGTCGCCCATTTTTTTCTCCTTCTTACTGGATAATAGAATGAATTCCGGATTGTCTCTTGCGGGCTGCTAAAACTAGTAGATGAAATGGATTATCCCTGGTTCTTCTTCTCAATAACTATGAAGGTAAGTATCCTTTACCTTACTTCCCGCAAATCTCAAGTTGAGATGTAGACTAAAAATTGACCCTGACTCACATCAGAAACCAAAAAACACCCACGAATACGAGGGTGTTTTGACGATGCTCTAAGTTGTGATGCCTCAAATATCCCGTGAGACTTGCAGGGGCAATAAGTTGAATCCTGACCTTATTTACATAATAGCAAAAACCATTATCAATTGCAATAGCTTTGGAAGAATAGGCATGGTATGAGGCTCAAGGATGAACCGCGAATCAAATAGCGAGATTGGGCTTAGGAGGATATCAGTTGATAGCCGGGAGAGCCGTTATGAAAAGAACGAAGTGGCAAGTAATTATGTTAAGGGTAAGAAGTTGATTGGGGATACAGATTAAATAGTGTCTAATTTTTGGTAATCGGCTTCAATTATTAAAGCGTTGATGATATTGCCATAATTATTGATATAAAATCCATGCTACAATATCGGTATCATGGCAGAGAAAAAAGAGTCCCCGGCAGGGTCGGGTTTCTGGCAAATAATCTTTCCGGTTATGATTGGAACGATCCTTTTCCTGCTGGTTTGCGTCTGGGTTGTGATTGGCTTTGGAGCGGGAAATATCTCCCGGTTTGCGGAATTATCAACCGTTCTGCTGATTCTTCCGGTTTTGTTATTTTCCTTGATAATTCTCGTTATTCTGGGCGCTTGTGTGGTTTTGTCAGTGAGGATGATTCGTGGGTTACCCCCAATCACCAGCAGGATAGTGGAATTTCTCGATAAAATTCGCGACGGAGCAAGCAAGTTTTCAGAGATTATTGTTCAACCGGTTATTCAGCCGGTAGCTTATCTGAAGGGATTCAAGTCAATTTTTTCCAGAAAAAAGTCCCGCTATATAATTGAATAATCAATCCCGGTGAAGATAATTAATAAGGTGGTATTTAGTTATGAATGATGAAAATCAGGAAGGACAGGGTGGTTTTGGTCTATATATTATCCTGGGCGCGATCCTTGGTGCAGTAACTGGCGCAGGCGCAGGATATTTATTGACGAAGCGGATTGAGGAAGGGGAAGAAATCCAGCTTACAGCCGGAGATGGGATTAAAATTGGGGGATCGATCATCGCCTTTTTACGGCAAATATCCAGCCTTGGTTAATAAATACCGCAGGCCAGTAAAAATTAACTGCTATGCCCCATAATAATCCATACCCGCGGGATGTGTTTGTAGGGGAATTCCAGCGGGAATTCTCCCTAGCCGCTGATGATCAGTGGCTCCTGGACGTACCCGGAGGAAACGCGCTATATGCATCCGTAGGTTATTTAATTTGGGAAAAGGAAGAATCGCCCGGTATTTTAACCAGAGTTGGAGAGGATTTTCCTCAAGCCTGGCTCGAAGATTTCTCCAACCAGAGAATTAATATGGACGGCGTGGTGGTTCTCCCACAAGCAGTAGATCTCAGGGCATGTTATATCCATCAGGGGGACCAAACCCGCCAGGTAAACGATCCCATCCCCCACTTTTCTCGATTGGGAATAACATTACCATCAGCATTAATTGGATACACTTCTCTATATAACTCCCCGATTGGTAGAAGAGCAAAAAAAGACACATCAATCCGGGAAGGCGATATTCCCCAAAGTTTTTTATCCGCCACTGGAGCACATCTCTGCCCTCTGGATTATCTTACCCATAATCTCCTGCCAGCGGTGTTACGCCAGAAAGGCTTTTCAACTATCACACTTGATCCCTCCTCCTCCTACATGGATCCAGCTTATTTCAGTGACATACCAGCTCTCGTCACCGGGCTCACTGCCTTTATCCCATCGGAAGAGGATTTAAAATATCTTTATAAAGGAAAGACAACTGATCTATGGGAAATGGCAGCCGAGTTATGCCGGTATGGATGTGATATGGTGATCATCAAGAGAGGTGCTAACGGACAATATCTTTATGACGCAGCTTCGGGAAAAAGGTGGGATATCACCGCCTATCCCGCCCGGGTTCAGAATCCAATCGGAGCGGGAGACGCTTTCTGCGGCGGGTTTTTAGCAGGATACCGCCGTACCTTTGATCCCCTCCAGGCTGTCTTGTATGGAAATGTTGCTTCCTCCCTGGTCATAGAGGGAAGCGGTCCTTTTTTTGCTTTGCAGGCATTGCCTGGTTTGGCTGAAGCTCGTCTGGAGTATTTACAGGATATGGTTAGAGCTGTTTAGTTTCAGATAAAGAGGGGGAAATGAGCAGGGTTAGAATTTCTGTAACCATTCCATTTCGAATACGTTCAGCCCTGGCGGGCTTCTCTCCGCCTGTCCTGAGCGAAGCAAGGCAAAGTCGAAGGGCTCAATGAGTTAAGGGCTCGAACACTCAAGACGCCTGTTGCTTTAAATTCCGAAACTGGAACCAGGCAGAAGGCCTGGATGCCCCTTCATCTCCATCTTGCCGTTGGATCAGGGTTAGGAATTTACCCAGTACGCTGATATCCTCTTCTGATACCCCATGTGAGGGTCCTGGATTTTTTTTCATATGCGCATAAAGCAGCAGGCTGCCGCCAGGCGATAAATGGTTCAGTACATTTCTAGCATAACGATCGGTATCTATTCCTGAAAAGCTGTGAAAACATCCGATGTCCAATACTAAATCATGCAACCCTTCTACAGAGTTCAAGTCCAATACATCCCCAATCTGGAATTTTACCCGGTCTGCCAGACCGGTCTGGCGGGCTTTCCTCCGGGCGATCCGGATCGCTTTAGGCACATAGTCAATTCCGGTCACTTTCCAACCATAGTCAGCAATTGTCAGAGCATTGGTCCCCGTCCCACACCCAAGGTCCAGCGCAACACCGGGAGAATTTTCCTCCAGGAATTGATAAACTTCCGGGTGTGTAGTACCGGTGTCCCAGCGTGGATTATTCAGCAAATATTGAAAGGTAAAAAAGGTCTTTCTAACCATTGAATTAGATTTCCAGATCCAGATAATCTGCAAGATCGGCTAAGGCTTGATCCCGATTTCGAAAATGAATTGCGTTTAACCCGGCCTCCCGGGCAGCCTTCACATTCTCCACAAAATCATCAATAAAGATCAACTCTGATGGATCTTGATCCAGCGAATCAATCACAGCCTTGTAGATCGCGGGGTCTGGTTTGGCGAATCCCATCTCAGCAGAAATAAATATGTAATCAAAAACACCGTCAATTTTCCACCGTTCTTCCAACTGCTTGCGTAAATTATCCCAGGCGTTGCTTAATAAAACGGTTCTATACTCTCCCCTCAGGTTTTGGATAAATTCCACCAGGTCGGAATCCAGCCTATCACCGCCCCAAAACTCATCTTCAAAGGCAGAAAATGAATCTAATGGCCTATTCAGATTTTTTAGTATTGTTTGCTGGTAGTCCTCAGCTGAAACCTTTCCAATAGTGGCCAAATTAGCGCTTTTTGTCCTGAACACCAGATCGCTGAGTTCTTGGTAAGACATCCCGTGTTTCTCAGCCAGCTGCTGGCGGGGCAGCTTGGTCTCAGTCCGGACTAAAACCCCGCCCAGGTCAAATATAACTGTTTTAATCATGTTTGTCCTTCCCTTATAATCATTTTTATTATTCTGATGTTTCCAGGGAGTTAACACTTATGTCTCTCCCTGAGCGAAGTTCTTTTTCGTACATATCAAACTGGCGCAAAACAAACATTCCTGCTTTGAGGTACAAGTCCGTTGCTCCTGTCAGGGAGGAGGCATCCACTCCCAGGTCGACTTTTCTCTTGCCCCGTTGGTAAAACTCGCCGAAGGCATGCTGGAGCATTGCCAGGGCTATTCCCTGCCGCCTCCAGGGGCGTTTTACACCCAGGCTGGAGATGAATCCAGAATCTTTATCCTCCACGCCGTATTTCCGGCACAAACAAATACCAATAATTTCCTCTCCATCCATGGCCAGGAACCAAAGGGAAGGATCATACGAGTCATCCCCGGTCAGATGATGTTTAAACTTTTTATAGCCTTCTTCTAGGGGCTCCTTGATATATCCAAAATGATCCTGAAAAACCTCATCGTCGACCTCAAAAACTGCATAGGCCTCCTTTTCAGGATCATACAGCCGCAGGGATATCTTTTCAGGCCAGACAGGTTTCGGCGGCGGATCCTTCATCTCGATTCGCATCCTGAAACTATGCCGGATGAGTTTCAAACCAGCAGTCAAATTCGCATTCCTGGAGGATTCGATCGCGTGATCCGAGTGAGCTCGCATGGCTACTCTTAATTCAGGATCCACCCGGTCCAAAACCTGCCGGGATCTTTCTATTGCCCAATCCAGCAAATAGGGTTCCAATCCCCGGTTTTCAAGATCCGGGTCAACGGTCATCCAGACATAAGGATGCACGGGGGGATTGGATTCATCCCACACCTCCACCAGGGCAGCCAGTTTCCCTTCCTGATCTTCCACCAGATGGACACTTTTTTCAATCTCGAATCCGGGCGTTTCGTACTCATTCCGTAATCGAGCCAGGGAGAACCCCGGCACGCCGTGATAATGGAGGAATTTCTTCTGTTCCAGCTGATGAATCTGGGGCAAATCCTCCATCCGAGCCTGACGAACGTTATATTTATCAGATAATATTTTTTTAATAGCCACAACTTCCTTATTTTAACCTGTTTCTGATCCTGCGACTTTCTGAACTGGCCCCCATCCTTCATCATGGCTCTTTCTGAGCCATAAAAAACCGGCGGTGGCGATTATGCCAAGGATAGCACTTCCATACCAGACCCAATTTGGATTCCCGTTGTCCATGATCAATCCTGCTATCAGCGGCCCAATCATCCAGGGTATCATCCAGGAAAAACCCATCACTCCCGAATACCTTCCCCGCATATCTTCTGGCGCTGCTTCTCCCACATAGGCCTGAGCAACCGGGATGATCACCATTTCTCCAATAGTAATAATCACCATCGCCAGCATAAATAACGAATAAGCTGAAACAAATCCGTACATCCCAAAGCCAATCACATAAAGAAAAGATCCCAGTGCCAGGATTAACATCGGCGGGTGTTTGGAAATTTTCCGGGTAATCATGAACTGGAACAGGACCACCATGCCCGCATTGAGAGTCATCAGCCAGCCATATCCGGATTCCGGAACACCATGTACATCCCTCAAGTAGACTGACAGGGTTCCATACATTTGGGCATATACAATAGTTGCGATAGTAGAAACAATCACAAAGAGCATAAACTTACGGTCCTTCAACACTTCCTTGTACCCTAGGAAGGTTTCTTTAAACCCTTTTATTTCAGATTCTTCTTTCACTTCCGGTTTGGTTTCCTCCACCACCAGGTACACAATCAAAGCAGTGATCAAACTGGTGACCATATCGGCAATAAAAAGAATCAAAAAGGAGTAGGATGCAATAAATCCGCCAATTGCAGGACCGATAGCGACAGACAAGTTCATGGCAACCCGCATTACCCCAAAACCCTCTGCCCGTTTCTTCTCCGGCAAGATATCAGTTAACATAGCCTGGTGGGCAGGCTCAGCTGCGGTAGCAAACAATCCCGAAATCACACCCATGATGTAAAACCACTCCAGCTGATTGACCAAGCCCATCGCCAGGCTGGTCATGGCGCTGACGATCAATCCCATGATAATCATACCTTTCCGACCCAGAAAATCGGTTAAAGCACCGCCAATCATGGTTCCAAACATATCCGAGATTGAAAACAGGGCAAACAGCAGCCCTACTTCCGTCATGCCTACCTGGAAACGCCTGGTGATGTAAAGCGCAAAGAAAGGAAAGATCAACGCTCCACCGACACGGTCAATGAAGTTAGATCCCACTATCACCCAGAATTGATTGGGATACTCCCGGTAAATTTCATCTACACGCTTAATAGAATTACTGAACAACATCTTTTTTCCCTTATTATTTGTTTTCCTTTACTGCCCGTATAAACAAAACGGGCCGCGGATATGACACTCGTGACCTGTTTTGTTAAAGAAAAAAGACCCGGATGTACGGCTCCCGGAGCTGAAGACATGTCATTCAACAAACAAGCTCAAGCAGCGGGAAACCTCCCTGATAATTCTGCGTAATCGCAGTAAATACCTTTATTAACCATGAGCATGTTCATAATTCCTCACTTTCTTAGTTGGACGGATGGTAGTGATAGGATGAAAGCGTTCCCCCTTATCTGCTAAACTGAGAGTATCCA
>CAZHHT010000150.1:0-7375 GCA_964532455.1 uncultured Anaerolineales bacterium | reverse complement strand
GATTTAGTGGACGACATGCTCCGGATTTGGTGGACGATTTGCTCCGGATTATGCAGAATAGTATGTTCTCCGCTTTGGGTGCTTATGTATTATTAGTCTTCTGCCTATTAATAAAATCTCCTAGGTATTCAGAATTTATATCAACCAAGATTCCACCTATCCACAGGGCTGGCATTAGAGGAATATATCCACCGTTCCGTGTAGCTTTTGTGCATTCAATACTTCTGAGTTATCTTCGAGCTGAGGGTTAATGTATACTGAAATAAACGAGGAGTAGCCATGACTGAGAATGGGATATCCAAAGATAGTGATTTGAAAAGAGGACTAATAATTGCTACTGTTGCAACTTTAATTTGCACAACCATTACAGGGATTTTATCCATTTTGGCGTACGGATTTCAAATAAACTGTTTAACTGTATTGGCTATGTTTCTTGTACTTTGGATTCTTTTCTATGTATTTTCGACTTGGAAATATTATCGTGAAGGTAATATGCAATTAGCAGTAAAATCAAGAAATGCCATGCTTGCAATTTCAATAATCCCACTGGTGGGAATTTTGTTCTTCATATTATTTATGTTGCTATTTGTTGTGGGCAAATACTAACTGTGCTCTTTGATTGCTTGGGAGTCATAACCCAGGTTACTCAACTTGAGAATCTTAAGGCTAGAAGTACGTATCCACCGTTCCATGTATCTTCTGAGCATTCAACACTTCTGAATTGTCCCGTTTAAACGTATATAATTAGAGTACTCACTGGCTGCTGGTGGATTTTGGTATCTAATTGTTAACTAACCAGGAGGTAAATAAAATGAATTTCTTTTTTTCAGATTTTGGAGTGATAGCAGTAGCAGTTGTATTGATCCTAGTTGGTTACATTATAGGCAAAGCACTAAAGCCCGATATAACACTACCCGTTATATTGGCGGTTGCTGTTGTATTGGCAGTCATAATGTATAGTTGGGAATTCTATTGGCTTGTGATGGGAGTATTTTATACCCAAATCAGAGCAGGAGCGTCGTTTTTCTTAGGATTGGTTGCTTTCGCGATAATGTTTTTTCCTGCTAAACTCGCACAACGGAAACCAAAAGAAGAATGAATAAATAACCCATTTATCGCTATCTTAATATTTACCTCCATCTTATTTTCCAGTACCATCTATCAAATGGACTTGTTTTAGAAATAATTATCCACCGTTCCATGTATCTTCTGAGCATTCAAGACTTCTGAGTTATCTAGCTTCTGAACGTAGTTTCTCGTTGTCTCTATATTTGAATGCCCCATCAAGCTTTGAATGTATATCAGGTTCATTCCTGCTTTGACACTCAGTTTAGCAAAACTTCTTCTAAGCACATGTGCTGAAAATTCCACTTCAGATTTCTCAGAAAGTCTTATCAGGACAGAACGCAAGCCCATTGGTGTAAATCGTTTGCCATGAACAGTTTGAAACAATGGGGATTCTGGAGCAGACTTCTCATTGCCAATTAGGGATTTATATTTCAGCAATAATCTTCGGGTTTTAATTCCAACTCCGATTACCCTGAATTTCTTTCCCTTGCCTTCTCTGACAACAACTGAACCATTTTCAACATTGATATCTGACCAGTTCAAGCTGCAAAGTTCACTTAATCTAACTCCTGTATCAACAAAGAAAGTAATTAGTAGCTTGTCTCTGGGGCTTTCACAACAAGCGAGAATTTGCCTTATCTCATCTATATCCAGTACTCTAAGATGCTTAGAAGCGATTTTTGGCATCTCAAAATTGATTTCTTCCTCTATATAACCCTCCATTCTGCAAAACCTCAGGAATGTTTTAGATACCCTGGCATGTTGATGAAGATAAGAATCACTAACCCCTGAATCTCTCAATTGCTTCAAAATCACTCTGAAATGATAGGCTCTTAAACAGGCTACTGTTTGTACATCTTGGACACTTAAGAAAGAGATTATTCGGGATAGAGTGAACTTATAGAACCCTAAAGTCCGCTCCGTTACGTTCATGGCTTCTCTAGACAGGATGAAGTCTGTATATGCGTCCTGGAGGTTCATTTTCATGCTCCTTTTTTCTAGGAGCACAACCTACTAAAAAGGCTTAAGCTGATGCCTGCCAAATTACGGGTTAAACAAAAACACCCCTATAGAGAGGCAGAAACCACGAAATACTGTGAATTCTCCCACATATAGGGGGTATCTAATTCGAACCCGTGAATATCAGCTTGGAAGGCTGATGCCTTACCACTTGGCCACACCCGCGCTGATAAACTTTTCTCCCCCAAGCTTCACGATTATATCAAAGCGAAGTTTATCAGTCAAATCAGAATGAAATTATCTACTGAGGGTAATCCAGCCAACATTGTTTTGTGAGCCAAAGTACTCCTTCTTTCCATCCGGCTTCCTCAAAAAATATCAAAAAACTGGCTGTAGTGGAAAGGTTATCCTCAGCAGAAACATAACGTATAGTATGTATTCTTGATTCTACTTCATTCCAAAATTGAGTCGTATAGTCTCCCTGTAATTCCTGGACTTCAGGTTGAATCGCAAACCAGCCATTTAAGACCGCAAGAGCGCTTTTGAGATTGTCATATCTCATTTCCTCAATTTGAACGTCGCAGAGATAGTCCCCTGACTGAGTCTGTTCAATCTGGAGCTCGTCCTCTTTCGCATTTAACTCTGCCTGGAGTGTAATGTAATCACTCTGAAGGCTGTTTAATGATTCAGTGAGATACTGGACTTGATTTTCCAAATCTGCAACCATAGTACCTTCTTCGGTTATTTGCGATTCCTGAGCATCGGTTTCAGATTGTGTGGGATCTGGCTCCAAATTCGACGCACATCCAACAAGAATAAAAAGGGATATGATCAGTAAAATTTTCTTCATTAGGTCGCCTCCTCATTAGTGAACTGTATTGATTTAATATCCATCATAGCAGAAAAATCGTCCAATAATACTTTTCTCACCCTTCAAATTTTCAAGGTGTATGAAAGTTTCCTCAACTTGAAAAATCGTTCTGCTGCGGGATATCCAGTTCAATTGCCGCCCAGGATGCTGGTTCTAAGCGGATAAGAATAAACCGCGCTTTGAGTAAAAACAAACAAATATACCAACGCATTTATCTTTACAAACACAGAGCGATATCGAAGTATCACCCTGTAAAGCTGAGGCCTTTCCACCTGGCCACTCCCGCTACATCGTTCGCTGGAGGTTCCCCAGATATTTCCCTGGCTCTTCCGAGCAGGGAAAATTGTATCACCCTCCAAATGAGAAGAAAACTGACCATCATTGGCTTCAGGAACAAACCTGGAAAATCCAATCCAGCGTCTATTCTAAGGGAAATCTAATCTCCTCGCCTGTCAGTTACGATATAATTATGAAGTGGAAATTTAGACTTAAAACCCGATCAGGAGTTTTTTATGTTCAAGGAATTTAAGGATTTTGCCCTGCGCGGCAATGTGATGGACATGGCAGTCGGCATCATTATTGGAGCCTCTTTCAGCACTATCGTCAACTCACTGGTGAATGACATCCTCATGCCGCCTTTCGGCTGGCTTTTAGGCGGGGTGGATTTTGAGAACTTTTACCTCACCGTTAAGGTCGGAACACCTGCGGGCCCCTACCTCTCCCTGGCAGATGCCCAGGCAGCCGGAGCGGTGACAGTAAAATACGGTCTCTTTATCAACGCTATCATCAGCTTTTTAATCGTGGCTATTGCCATGTTCCTCCTCATCCGGGTCATCAACCGCCTTCAGGAAGGAAAACTAGAAGAAGCTCAGGATCCTACTCCAACCACCAGGGAATGCCCGTTCTGCTTCACGGTAATCCCGCTGCAAGCCACCCGCTGTCCACACTGCACCTCTCAACTTAAGTAGCTGTAATCCAGCTGGACTTGAAACTTATGGCATCTACCCCAACCCGAGATCGAGTAAACCCCCAGGAAAAACCTGAATCCGGCCGCCTGCCGCCCTGGCTGCGGGTTAAATTCAATAACAGCAGGACTTTCCATGAAGTGGATTCGCTGATGCAGAGCCAATCCCTTCATACGGTCTGCCAGGAAGCCCTTTGCCCCAATCGCGCTGAATGCTGGGGAGAGGGAACGGCAACTTTTTTACTCCTGGGTGATGTCTGCACCCGATCCTGCAAATTCTGCGACATTAAACACGGTCAGCCCGCAGCGCTGGATTGGGACGAGCCGGAACGGGTTGCCCGCTCCATCCAGAAGATGAACCTCAAACATGCAGTGATCACCAGTGTCAACCGGGATGAACGCCGGGACGGCGGCGCGCCTATTTTTGCCATGTTAATCCGCCGGGTCCGGGAACTCCAGCCGGGCTGCTCTATTGAAGTATTGATTCCTGATTTTAAGGGCAGTTTGGAAGCCTTAAAAATAGTCATGGATGCCCAACCGGATATCCTGAACCATAACCTGGAAACAGTGCCATCCTTGTTTAAATCCATCCAACCCCAGAGTTCCTACCAGGTTTCTCGTGACACTTTGATCAATGCCAAAAAACTCCAGCCGAACGCGATCACCAAATCAGGTTTGATGGTTGGTCTCGGGGAAACCATGGAAGAAATAAAAGAAACTATGGCCGAGGTCTGCAGTTGGAATGTGGATATTCTTACGGTTGGTCAATACCTGCGGCCCAGCAAAAACCACCTGCCCGTCGCTCGTTTTTATACCCCGGATGAGTTTGAGGGATTAAAAAAATTCGGACTGGAGCTCGGATTTAAATGGGTAGAAAGCGCTCCGCTGGTGAGGTCTTCCTATCACGCCGCGGAACAAGTCCGCGCTTTAAAAGCGCAATTCCAGGGCGCAGAGACAGTTGAATAATTCCCACCACCAGGTAGAACACGAATCTCACTGTGCTGGGTTCAATGAACCCCGTTGGTCAGACTCGAGATTTTTGGTAAATTCAGTCAACTTCCCACGGCGGCCTGCCAGTTCCAATTCCATCATCTCCCCCCAGGGAAGCCCGGATTTGAGCTCCCAATTCGGGAAAGGCATCCGCAGCCGCAGCTAACAATCCAAAACAACCCGTCAGCATCATATCCCCGAACGGCGCCGCAAAGTAAGGACGCAAGGTTGACGCCCGCATCAAGTTCCGGCGCGGGCCTGTGACAACCAGATTAAACGCGCCTTCCTCTAAATCATAAGGATCAGGAGAATATATCAGGGCGCCGTGACCATGATCATCAAAGATCTCCTGGTGGGTCAGGGTGCCTTCTGCGAACGACCGCAGCATGCGATCCAGTTTATCCGTGTTTATTAAACCGGTATGATGCTCAAAAACACCTTCCGCCTGCTCTCCATTTAAACGGAATGCCAGAGTGTGAAGATTCCCCACATTGGCGGCCATTATTCGGGGACTGCTTTTTACTGCCGGATCCAGTATGGCTCCCAGGACTGCTGCCGGCGCAGTATCCATTACCAACAGCGGTGCATCCACATCCCCGGCAGTGATCTCAACCGCCCGAAGCCGGGTCATCTTTTCCGGAATTTCCCCTCGCTTAAAAGCCAGTTTACTGAGGAAGGACCCGCCTGGTCCCGAAGTTTCGGGGTTTAAACGCTCCGCCAGGTAATCAAACCGGAACTGCCGATCGGAGCAGCCGGGTGGAGCGGCGCCGTGATCAAATACAGCTACCGCAGCCGCGTCCAGATCATCCAGCGATACACCAAATTCAGCCAAAGCGCTCCTGATCGCAGGAAAATCAAAATCCTTCAAATCAATCCGGCGTACATCAGACGGAAGAGTACTTACTTCATCCTCCCCGATGATCCGGATTCCGATTTCCTGAACTACCTCCAGGTCATCATTAAAACTCCGGGCTGCATCAGGGGTAGCATAAAGGTCATTTCCCGCTTGAACATGATCCCGGGCAGCCCAGTGGCTCGGTCCGCCTCCCATAGTTACTCCGGTTAAAACCACTGGTTCTCCCCTTTTTGAAGCCTCTTTAAGGTGTCGAAATACCATCATGGTTGGGGAGGGAACCACCAATTTAAAACCGTTCTCAATATCCAGCCCTGATTGGTAGAGATATATATCCTGGGTGCCGGTTCCGATATCTACTGATAGAACTTTCATAGGGATGTATCCGCTAAGACGCTGCCGATGATCAGTATTCTATTCTACTCTATTTAGATCTCTTCATTGTTTATGGCTCTAGAACAGTTTATCTTTTCCAAAAAAGATCAACCATATAGTATTAATTGGTATATAATAAAAATCACAGAGTTTGGCCCCCTCATTAGCGCAGGAGTGGATATCGCTTTTGCCCGGATCAGATTCTCCTGATTTTATATCAGTTCACATATAAACCCAAGATAGGAGGAATGCCCATGACTCATATTATTACCAGCCTTTGTTTACGGGATGGAGGATGTGTCGAAGTTTGCCCGGTTGAATGCATCATCGCCGGCAGCCCGATTGAAGAGTGGCCCTGGATGTATATTGACCCGGATGCCTGCATCGACTGCGGCGCCTGTGTCCCGGAATGTCCTTATGAGGCCATCTTCATGGAAGATGAGGTTCCCGAAGCTTACGAGGCTGCAGGGGGCGAATATATCAGCAGAATTGGTCTTGATGGTCACTATGAAGCAACTGACCATAACGACGAGACAGTTGTCCTGGATTGTGTTAAAGAACTGGATGAAGGTGAAATCGTGGATTTGACAGAAGACATTCAAGCCAACTACGATTTCTTTTCAGATGGTCCCGGTTACGACTGAAGTGAAACACTGAGTTTCCCGGATTCCTGAGAAAAAAACAACATGTGAGGCAGTCCCAAAAATAATTGAGACTGCCTCAACTTATTTAACCCAAACTCCTGCAATGTGAAGCGAATAAAATCGCAGCTGAGGGCCTTGCCAGAAATTTATATTACCAAAAAAACCGTCCTGGGGACGGTTTCCCTCATCCAGCCCGCTGCTTTTGCGCAGCACCCTGGCGGGGCAGCCGCCGGGCAGATTCTGGATTTGACCTTCTACGACTTTCGCGAAGCCCTTGGATAAGCCTGTCCTGAACGGAACACAGTAAAGTTGAAGGGCTCAGGACAAGAGCCCACTCCCCAGTTAGGTTTACGCCGGAGTTGACCCTTCGATTTCACTCAGGATAGACTCTCCGGCTTGAGCAGTTAACAAAAAAATCCTCTTCAATCCAGTTAGATTAAATCCCGTAGCCTAGTTAATTGATCAACATAGATACCTTGTTACACCCCTTTCATCAAGCCCAGGACAAAAAGAACTAACGCCAAGCGAATATGAAATCATATGATCCAACACCCGCTATTTTAGCCGGCGATTAAAATCGCGGCCTAGTCAATCTAAGGGGCTGTCTGAAAAGTCAGCCCCTTTTCAGTTTAATAAAAGAAATTCGAAGA
>CAZHHT010000149.1:0-7413 GCA_964532455.1 uncultured Anaerolineales bacterium | reverse complement strand
ATAAGAGCGTGCTCTCTGATCCAGGCTTCCTTGAGCCCAGCTTGTTTGAGCCAGGAAAAGAGGCGTTTACCGCTGGATCCTACAAATGGTTGTTTCTGGTCGAACTCTTCTATTCCTGGCGCCTGCCCGACAATAAGGATGGGGGCATCTATACTGCCTTCATAGATAGGAGGAGGCTGAACTGAATCGTAACCGGCGTCAAGACACTTTCGACAGTTGTGGATCGCTTGCAGAATATTATCCATCGAGAAATACCTCTGGATATAACGATAAACCTGTTGAGTAAAACGGGGAACTAATTTTTACAGAAGCCAACTCGATGCTCGTTTTATGCTTTTGTGACCATTATTATACTGTTTGACTCAAAAAAGACTCTCGTTCGATGAAGAGAACGTCTCTAATCGATAATGGCCATGTCAAATATGCCCTGACACCAACAATGCTGCTGCAAGATCAAAATGGCACGAAGTCACTAATTGTTGTTTCAAGATCAAGCTCGATATTGAGGTAATCCTGTGTGGTTTCAATACTGGCATGCCCCAGTAGTTTGCTGATCTGGGATATCGGCACACCAGCGCGCCTTCCAAGTTCGGCATAGGTTCTTCTAAGATCGTGCGGCTGCAGCTCGGGTTTCCCAATCATAGCACCACGTTTTTGAACGATGTTATACAGCCCTGTGGTACTGATGCTTGCCCCGGGTTCTTTGTTTCTCCCCAAACTCCTCAATATTAATCCTTCTGCACTTACAAGAAATTGCCAATCAATGATGGCTTCAGCTAAGCGCTCGTTGATAGGAACAACCCGATCTTTGGCGCCTTTTCCTGTCACGTTTAGCACGTAGCGCTCGTTTTGTTTAACAATATCTGTAAACTGCAGGCTGGCGGCTTCTTCACGCCGCAGCCCCGCAGCCATCATCAATCCGATGGCCAATCGATCCCGCTGGGCGAAAATTCTCATTTCCACCTTACCGCTAACTCTTCGGTGACAGGCATCCAGTAACTGTTCAGCTTCAAACCAGGTTAACCAGGTGTGAGCGCGTTCTCCCTGGGGCTGTTTGGTTTTGATGGCGTTCTGCAGCGCCTGGGCCCGGAAGACGGCCGCCTGGATGATACTTATATTGTCCGGTGTGGCGCTGCCTTTTGCTAATAATTCCAGCTCCTGGGCCATGCGCGTTACTGCCGCTGCTAAAAATGAACGGGTGGAGCTGCCGACGGTCAGGGCGTATTCGGTCAGGGCAATTGGATCCGTCAATTTTTCACCAGTTTTCAGGTAGTTCTCTAAAGCTTTGATGTACTGGTGCTTGGTGGAAGGCTGCAGTGTGGGGTCGTTTTGAATAGCCTGGATAACAAAAGCCCCGGGATCCAGGTGTTGGAATGATATGATTTCTGATGATGGTTTAGTAGGATTTCCACTCATTTTTATACCTGTTTTTACCCCTTTTTCACCCTCTATAATACTTGCGTATATTACGGTTTACGTAAGTATTACAGCTTATCAGTTCGATTCCTATCGGGCGTTGACCTGCCCCCCAAAAACTGATCCAGAAGTAATGTTAGGATTAGTACATACAGGAGGCAGAATAGATGGCGAAACGCATACGATATACACCGGAGCAGATCATCACCAAATTGCGTGAAGCTGAAGTTTATCTCAGCCAGGGAAAAACGATATCACAGGCTTGTAGGAGAATAGAAATAAGTGATCAAACATATTATCGCTGGCGCAGGGAATATGGGGGAATGGATGTCACCCAGGCCAGGAAACTCAAGGAAATGGAAAAAGAGAATACCCAGCTGAAGAAGCTGGTCGCGGATCTCTCTCTGGATAATGCCATTCTCAAAGAGGTGCTCTCAAAAAAGTGATCTCACCCGACAGGAAACGCAAGGCGGTGGTGCAAGTAATTGAAGCCCTTGATGTGTCTGAAAGAAGAGCCTGTCGGGTGGTGGGGCAGCCGCGCTCAACCCAGCGGTACAATAAGCTTCCAGCTGACGATGAAGAATTCCTGACCTCAAGGATCATTGAGCTGGCCAGTAAATACGGCCGCTACGGATACCGGCGAGTAACAGCTCTCTTGAGAAATGATGGCTGGATTGTCAATCACAAGCGCGTGGAACGAATCTGGCGGAGGGAAGGCTTGAAAGTCCCTCAGAAACAGCCTAAAAGAGGGAGGTTGTGGCTAAACGACGGTTCTGTGGTCAGGCTGAAACCTCTCTTCTCTCAGCATGTCTGGAGTTATGATTTCATGCAGGCTAGAACCCATAACGGGGTTCCCTTTCGGATCCTGAATGTGCTGGATGAGTATTCCCGGGAATGTTTGGCATCTCGTGTTGCCAGGCGATTTACTCATCATGATGTTCTGGAGATCCTGACAGAGTTATTTATTCAAAGAGGTGTGCCTGTTCATATCCGGTCAGACAATGGGGCAGAGTTCACCGCCAAACGAGTGCGCAGCTGGCTGTCCAATCTGCAAATCAAGCCGTTGTTCATTGAGCCAGGAAGTCCCTGGGAAAACGGGTATATTGAGTCGTTTAACGGGAAAATGAGAGATGAATTACTGAATGGAGAAATCTTCTACACTTTGAAAGAAGCCAGGGTTTTGATTGAAATGTGGAGGAAAGAATACAACACGATCAGGCCGCACAGTGCTTTGGGTTATCGACCGCCAGTACCAGAGGCGATCATGGTTCCCACTACCCAATTTCAGCAGCTTGTACTAACATAAGGAGTGGTACAAATAATGGGGGCAGGTCAAATGACACCAAATAAAACTCTCTCTGGAGCTCCTTGCGCTCCAGTTCTAACACATCTTTTAATACCAGGAAAGATGCGAGATGCGATTATGTGCTATCGCTTTGAATAAAACTGTTGTTTCACTAGTAAAGATATTTAACAAATAGAGAGTTTGCAGCGTCTCCTCAGGGCGTTCTATATCACCCGTCTCAAACTTCTCCTCAGTGGTAACTGCCAGTGATTTTCCGTCAGGTGCCCAGGCAAAAGATCCGGGATTAAGGTAGGGCAGAAGGAGTTCATGGAGATTGCTGCCATCCAGGTCGATCACAAAGATGGCGTTCTGGATCGAATCGGGGGAGGTTTGACCAGGGCTGATTGCACTACTGGACAAGAAGGCGATTCGTCTGTCGTCCGGGGACCAGACAGGATCCGTGATGATCCAACCGGTGCTGGTGAGCTGATAGGAGTTGGAGCCGTCAATGTCCTGGATAAAGATCTCGATAGGACTGTCATTATCTTCTGGATTTGTGTGAGCTGTATATGCCAGGCGAGTACCATCATGTGACAAGCTTACCGAATTTCCAACAGATTTCCACTCATCCAGGGGGGTGATCTCTCCCGCTAGCACATTGACAGCCTGCCATTGCCAATTATCATTAAATACCCCCCAAATTGCGATTCGATTGCCATCAGGAAGCCAGAGTACGTTCCAGGCCTTCAGATCAGAGGCTGAGGTTAACTGCCGGTCATTGCCCCCATCCTTATCCATGACATGCAGCTGATTTGACCCTGAGCGATCCGACAGGTAGGCAATCTGGGTTCGATCAGGAGACCAGCGGGGTGCGTAAGTGTTAGGACCACCCGTTGTTACTTGGCGCGGGTCCGATCCATCCGGGCAGATGGCAAGTATGTCGGTTCCAGTGCCTTGACGGGAAGTGAAAAAATAGGTAATGATCATCTCTATACATGCCGAAGGTTCAGAATCCAGAGAGTCTGAAATTGTAGGCCCAGAAGCTACAAGATCAGAAGCTATAGGGGTTGATGCTGCGGAGTAAGGAGTCATAGGGTCAGCTCCACAGGAAGCAGACAGCAGGGCTAGTAAGGAGAGAACAGCGAGAAGAATAATTTTTCTTTTCAAAGTGCACCTCTTGCGACTACAAAATCCTTTTATGATTGACAACGTATCATCCTACTACCGGGGACAAAATCTCATCTCATCCCGTAAACATGTCTAATGTTCTCCCAGTTATAAAATCAGCCCTGCGTCATCGAGATCGGTCAATCCATGCTACCATCTCAGGGATTGAATTCAATATAGAGTATGAATTGTAATGAACCAGTAGAAGTGGTGGGAGAGCAATTTCCCTATTTACTCCAGAATCCGCCAAAATCCTTCCAAGGGAGATATAGAGAGTGTAACAACCAGGGCAGGGATTTGAGGTCACATTCATGGGATGAATATTGCCTTAACAAAATGATCTACTCATCTGAAAACCGTTTGTGCAGCTGTGCCAAAGCTCCCCCTTCGGTACGGTGAGTGAACCTGTTTTAGGAGTCCAACTTTCAATTGAAAACAGTCCGCTAACAATATGATAACTGAATAAATTTGACATTCAATATAGAATATTGTACCATGAATGTGAAAGCTTTCACTACAATGCGAGCATAATTTCGCGCTCATACCTTTTTCATTCAAGATCAAGTATGGAGGTATCAATGAACAAGAGAATAGTTCATATTATTTTCGTCCTAGTAATTTGTTTGATCCTTGTTTCGGCTAGTCCATTGCCTAGTATTGATGATGGGGACAATGGTGGGGAAAGATGGTATTGTGGTACGACAGCTTTCGATCCTGAGCCATGGAACGAAGCTGTAAGAGGAAAAGGTGAAGTCGCCTGCACAAGCGAACAGACGTGGCTCAGGATTGTCGTTACCTTAAGAGATACTACTTCTAGTCCGGATCGAACAAAAACTGTTTCTAAATACTGCTATGACGCAGATTCCTGCGATATTTCTGCATACCTTACGCGTATCAATAACCACTGGTATGTAACAGAGGCGTCTGGTTATTGGCCTGCCTCAAGTCATTACGATGAGAGCGATCCGGTTTATATTACTGAATAATAGCTATGGGTTTCGGTCAACACGTTGAATTGCCATAAGCCCAATCATAATTGACTTCTGAGATTGAACCTTATTCTCGAATAAGGACTAACCCGTAACCAAGTAATTTGCTAAGCTCGCTTTATCTATGTTCCATACCACCACTTTATAGCATCAAGAGAGGTGGTATGGAACAGTTTTGTTTGTAGATTAGTTTAGATCATGGTGATTTCTTATTATCAGTTAGCTAACATATTATTAAGGATAATGTTCGGCAGAAGATGTTATGTTATCAAAACCATATTGAGATAAATCTCCATAATAACCACCTCCGGCTGTAGAGAGGTATCTACCGAAACCATAAATGTGTTCATAAATCGCAAAATAATCACAATATGTAGTAGCATACATAGAAGAAGTCTTATCATTAAATCCCCAGATTGTCCATCTTAATTGACATGCTGGTACAGCATAATATGATCCAGAAAACCAGGTTCCATCGTAGAGATTAGAACTTGCCCTTGAACCTTCCGGGGCTTCGCTACTTTTCCCCTTCATTTCCTCTCTTTTCTTTAAGTATTCTTCAATGTCTTCATCGGTTGAAAATGCATGCATAATACCTGGGTCTTCATGATCTACAAAAAACCTTAAATCTGCCATAGAATAATGTTCTGCAAAAGTATCTGGATCTACTTTTACTCCATCCACAATAACAGGAACTTTTGGAAGGATAGGTACACTCTTTTGGCCGAAAACATATTCTGGCACATCAGGAATATCTGGAAGACCTGATCCGTCTTGGGCATAAGATTGGGTAATGTATGTGCCTAACAAGAGAACAAATATTGCAGCGACGATGATCAATAATTTTCGCCTATTCATTTTTCCTCCTATATGGGTATTTTTGCATATCCCCCCAAAAAGGTACAATCCAGAGCTAAGCAAAATTTGGTGCCGTTTCTGAACGGGACAATAATTCCTGCACAATCTCATCAATATCAATGGGCTGAAACGATTTAGTAAACTCATATCGACCGTAAAAATTGATGTGTTGCCAGGCTACAGGTGAAACCCTAGCAAGTGGACCGGCTGCCAGGGAGCTCCCGTCCTCTGCCTGGCGGCGTAGAACATTAGACAAGATCAGTGCGTTGTAAAAGATAATACAGTTAGCAATGAGACGCCCGCAGTCATTCCAAATTTGCTGTTCACCCTCTGTTTTAAACCGTAGTCTACCAAAGTTGGCATAAGAAACGGCTTTATGAAGCTTATGATAACTTTCGCCCTGGTTCAATGCGCGCTGCACATTACGGCGAAGAGATAAAGAATCAATATAGTCAAGCAGATAAAGGCTGCGAATAATATTATCATACTCCCACAAGGCCCGTTTGGTTCTGTTCTTGCGAGCATAAGAACTGAGTTTGCTGATTACAATGGATTGCGTAGTTGTCTTCAAAGCGAGTGAGACAACAATCCGCTGAATATTTTCCCATTCCTCGACAATAAGACTTTCGTTGATTTTTCGAATCGGACGGAGCAGCCAATTAGGATCATACTGGCTGGGATGCATAAACCCATAAAGTGCCCTGTTCACTTTGCTATATATATCTCGATAGCGCGGAGCAAACCGGTAGCCAAAGAAGTTCAAAATACCAAAGTTAACCTCATTGGCACCATGCGTGTCTGTGGAGTGAACATCTGGCTGTAAGTCGGTCAGGTTATTATAGAGCAAATCAAAAACATAATGGCTCTCGTGCTCATTGGCCCCAATAATTTTAGCGTTAATCGGGATATGATTAGCGATTAATGTGTAAGCCACAATTCCCTTCATCACACCGAAGTATTTGGGAGAATACCGGGCATTGATGGTATGTAGCAAAGTCTCGAATTTCTGGCCATCACTGCTAGAGTGAATGACACCACCTAGATTGTATTGCTGGAATATAGGCAATTGGGCAATCGCGTTGGCTACAGAAGCATTCGCTTTCTGCAGGGATTCCGGACGAATAAAGTTGTTGGATGTGGCTGTCAATGCCTGGTACCCGATATCAGAAATCTGAGCCATACGCCCCAATCCCATATTGGTTCCCCAGGCAAGAATACAGGCTGTTAATGTGCGATTATCTGCTTTTCGTCTTGCGTAACGATGCAGAACATGGGTAAACTCAGACATAAACTGGCACCGGTGATTGACAAAATGAAATACCGCATGGATATCAACCTGTTTCAGGGACTCGAAAAAGGAGTCGTTCATGACGCTGTCTGCGCGTGAATAAGGCAGGCGCCAATGACCACTTTTTTTGATCTCAAAGTGTTCATTCTCTCCAGAGGTTATTCGCTGATTAACATGCATAAGCCGCATCTCCAGCAAGTTGCTGAGATCCATGAGGTGTTCCTCCACCGCTTGTGTGAGAATTGGCAGCCCTACCTTGTCGATCAGCTTGTCCTTTTCTCGCCATTGGTTATCACTCAGTAAATCATCTTCAAAGCTTCGAAAACGAACACTGTTCTGGCAAAAGATATCGCCTGACTGCAGCTCGTTCCGGAGACTGCGATAAACGAGAAATTCATAGCGGTCCACCA
>CAZHHT010000148.1:0-7436 GCA_964532455.1 uncultured Anaerolineales bacterium | reverse complement strand
TCAGGATAACCAAAACTGGAGGATATATTGTCGCTTTTGCTGAACCAGATTATGGTGGAAGAATAGACTTTCCACCTGAATTTATTAAGATGCAGGAGTATCAAATCTCAGGATTGCTGAAAGCTGGAGCCGACCCCAGAATGGGGAGAAAATTGCAGAGCTTATTCCTGGAATCAGGACTAGCTGATATTCAGACCGGCGTATATGAAGGCAAATGGGAACAAAAGCCGTCACAGAAAGAGATCGAGTCAGAATGGCAGGTGCTTGAGGAAGATTTGTCAGGATTTCTTTCTCTTGTTGAACTGAATGCACTGAAAAAACACGAGCAGGCCGCCTGGGAGAATGGATCCCGGTTAATATATGTGCCCACTTTCTATTCCTGGGGCAAGGTTCCGGAATAACTAATAACAGCCGGTCAATCTCTGTTTTTTCATCTACATTTTCTTGTTAACCCAGCCTACCGGATCTATTAATAATCCTGAAGGCTGTTCAAGAGTATAATAATCCCAATATTTATACCTGAAGATCAGATAAAGAGTTCACTCAACGGACAACTATGAGCAGTCCCCTAACCTCAAGTTTCGAAAAAGCTCTTGGTTTCGCATTTCAACTTCATAAAAACCAATATCGGAAACGGTCTCATATTCCATATATCTCTCACCTTCTAGCGGTGACTGCGATCGTGATTGAAAATGGCGGATCTGAGAATCAGGCAATTGCCGCTTTGTTGCACGATGCGGTTGAAGACCAGGGCGGTTACGATACTCTTCAGAAAATTGAGGAGCTGTTTGGCAGTGAAGTCGCTGAGATTGTTGAGGGATGCACGGATGCTTTCACAGATCCGAAACCAGAGTGGGAAAGGAGAAAAACAGCTTATCTTAAAAAGCTCAAGCACTCTCCAGATTCCATCCTGCTGGTGTCCCTGGCAGATAAAATCCATAACGCCCGCTCCCTCCTACGAGATTTACAATCAAAAGAAAATAATGTGTGGGAAAAATTCAACGGCGGGAAAGAAGGCACTTTGTGGTACTACCAATCCCTGGTGGAGATCTTTAACACCAGCCCATACCCCTATCTGACATCGGAATTAAGCCAGGTGGTTAAAAAGATCGAAAAACTATCCAGATAATTGGAGAACATCAAACTATGCCTAAAAATTTAACTCTGACTGAATACCAATCACTTGCAAACAGATCTGCCGGCGCTGGGGGAGACGGTGAAAAAAGGTTGATTGTCTCTGCTCTAGGATTGGCTGGTGAAGCCGGTGAATTTGCCAACCTGGTGAAAAAAATGACTGCCCATGGACACCCATTTGAAAAAAAGGCTTTAGAGGATGAACTGGGAGATGTGTTATGGTATTTGGCTGAAGCAGCAACATCCGCTGGTTTAAACCTGGGAGAAATTGCCAATCAAAACGTTCTGAAATTGATCAGGAGGTACCCTAACGGATTCAGCAAAGAAAACAGTATCAATCGTACCGACTAATCCTTAAAACAAAAACCGCAGGACAAACCTGCGGCTTGAAAAAGTACTAAATAAAAAATTACCTGGCGTATTGAAAAATTATATATCCAATAGCCTGCTCAACTGTAATAAATAATTCAGAATTTGTTCTGTTTGCACCAGGTGATGAATACAGCCCACTTCTTAGTTGAAAATCAGCAGGAAAATTTACCCGCGATAATCCATTCTGGGCATCAACTGTTACCCTCGCATTATCAGGAATTTGGATATGGATTGAGCCAATTGCCTGATTAATCAAAACTTCCTCGGCAGCTGCTTTTGGCAGTCGGATAACCAGTCTGCCGACTCCCTGGTTGGCATCCAGGGAATCCAAGTTTAACTCCTCCAGGTCCAGGAACATCTCTCCCACTCCATTATTCACTTCCAGTTCCAGATTAAGTTCATCGGTTATGCCCAATTCCCAACGGGCAGAATGTGGATAAAAAGCCGGGTTGTTATTTTCCAATCGGTATGAGATATGATCTTGCGTTTCTAACAGGTTTTCCTTTTTAGTGCTGGGCGTGATACTACCGGCTATTAAAACTCCTTCCTGAGATTCGGCTGAGAGGATAAGTTCCCCCAGGCCCAAGGAAACGTTGATGTCTGTATCTTCAACGACCAGGTCGTAACTCTCACGAAGATCTACATATTCTGCTGAGATTTTATATCCTGCTGAAGCAATCCAGATTGCTCCGCCGATTAGAGCAATGGTCAGGACAATTCCCGCAGCAGCAATCCACCCGGATTGTTCCTTAAACATCAGGTCAATACCGAACGCAATTAATAAGATTGGCCAGAGCTGAAATATTTGAGTCCAACTTATCCAGGATTGAGAACCAAAGTTATTCAGCAGCAAAAATGCTCCTGCTCCAATTAAGAGGATCGGCCAGGCAATGCCCTCTCTCCTGATCAAATCATCCAACCCGGCTACGATGAGTAAGACAGGCCATAATTTTATAATTGTCTCCCAGCCCTCTCCGGGGATGAAACCCAGGTTTTGTGCCAGGAATACCAACCCAATTGCTATTAAAAAGATCGGACCAAAATAACTCCGCCTTCTATTGTGTTTGGTTTCATTTTTCATCTTTCTTCCTCACTCCCGCCGGATGCGAATAAGCAGTACAATACCACCGGTGATCAAAATTAATGGCCAGAGAATATCAAAATCCATCCAGTTTAACCAGCTAAAATTCAAGCGGTCCAGGAATAATATCCCGCCAATAATGATCAAGCCTGCGCCCAGAATCAATCCCGACTGGGGATGAGGTTGGGTAACTGCCTTTTGGACATCATTTCCCATAGACTTTACCCGATCATTAAAGGAACCATCCTTAAATCCATAGTCTTTGCCTTCTTCAGGTATCAGGATCCACAGCAGTAAGTACAGGATAAATCCAAAATCTGATCCAAAGAGCAGCAATATAAACAATATTCGGATAAATATTGGGTCAATATTTACATATGCTCCCAATCCACCACAGACACCCCCAATCATCCGGTTCGATACACTGCGGTATAACTTCACATTCTCCATCATTTACTCCCTTTATGAGTCACTTTATTTCCAATTCCGATATAGAATATACACTCCAAGTGCGATAAGGGCAGCAGGCCAGATCATGAGCATAACCGATCTGAAGGGGGCGAAGAGGGCAACTCCCATCACGGCCAGGACTGCCGCTGGGATAAACGCCCACCGGGTATCCAGTTGATTTGGAAGTATTCCCACTAGAGCAAATGTGCCTGCTAACCCCAGGAAGAAAATAACCTCACTCCAATCCAGAATCCTATCTAACCCTGCCACCGCAGCTAATGTGAGCAGCACACCTCCGGGGATAATTGCCCACCATTGATCCTGCCGCCGTAGATATACTAGCCAAAATGCCAATCCAATACAGCCCAGAAATACTGAACCAGTCCAGTCCGATCCTGGAAAAATATTCAGAAGACTATCTAGTCCACTCAAAGACAATCCCAGTAAAGTTAAACCGGGGATGATCGCCCACCACTGTTCCTTTTTCGTGAAATAAATCCATAAAAATACGGTTGCTCCAGCTGCCATAAGTATCAACCATAAATATTGGGATGCATTGCTGAGAATATTTAACTCCTGGAGCAAAAACAAGATCCCTACCAGAATCAGTATCCCACCCCAGATTAATCTACTTTGATCTTTTTTCATAGTACTCCTTCCCTTTCTCTCCCCTGGATATTGTAGGTTGGTTGACAATACACATCAAAATGTATTAACTGTATTATGCCAGTCAACAGGGTTAATTTCTAATTATTCGTATATACGGATTAGGTAAAAAGAAGTTGCACAGCCATGCTTGGTACTTTGAGGTCAGGCCCCAAAAATTTCTCCCCTCAGCTTGTGACCGGTTGCCTCTAACTGCGGCGTAAAGAGAGGGCGAAGACCAGTCGGTTCCATCTCCCCCTTAACTTTTCCACTGGGTGACACACCAGTCTGTTCAAATTTAAATATATCCGATAAGGTGACAATATCCCCTTCCATCCGCGGTACTTCTGTGACTCGGACAACTTTACGGGTGCCATCGGACAATCTTTCCATATGAACAATCAGATCAATTGCCGCGGCAATCTGCGTCCGGAGTGCCATAAGGGGTATATCGAGACCGGCCATCATCGACATGGTTTCTAGACGGGATATCGCATCCCGGGGTGAGTTTGCGTGCAGTGTAGTCATGGATCCATCATGCCCAGTGTTCATAGCCTGAAGCATATCCAGCGCTTCTCCGCTCCTAACCTCTCCTATAATAATCCGATCCGGCCGCATCCGCAGTGCATTTCTCACCAGATCACGAGTTGTGACTCCGCCGATGCCATCTACGTTAGGCATACTTGTTTCCATCCGGACTACATATTTTTGATTCAGGTTTAACTCAGCTGCATCCTCGATGGTAATGATTCTTTCCTCATCAGAAATAGAACCTGCCAGGATATTCAAAAGAGTCGTTTTTCCAGAACTTGTGTTTCCTGTAATTAAAATATTCAGACGGGCAGCCACACAAGCTTCAATAAATTCCGCCATGTGCTCGGTAATTGTGCCCAATTTAATGCTCTGCTGAATGGTTAGTTTGCTTTCTAAAAACTTTCTGATTGTTATGGAAGGACCATCAACAGATACTGGCGGAATAACGATATTCACCCTGGACCCGTCAGGGAGACGGGCATCAGCCATTAATGTCTCCTGATCAACCCTTCTGCCAAGGGGAGATAGAATCCGGGTGATTATCCGCATAATATGATCTGAATCTGTAAACCTTATCTGTGTGTCTTCCAGCTTTCCATTCTTTTCAATATATACCTGTTCTGGACCACAGACCATGATTTCACTAATTTCTGGATCAGCCAGCAAGGATTGAATAGGACCAAATCCCGTAATTTCATCCTGGACTTCGATGAAAATCTGGGTCTGTTCATATTTCGTGAGCTGATACTGATCTTGAACTTTAGAATATAACTTCTTTATCAAATTTCTGACTGCGGTTTGATACTCTGCAGCGGACTTTGGTGTGGACTTGTCAAGTTCCCGCTGAACTGATTCAACCAGGGTTTGTTTCAATTCAAGTTTTTCCTCGTCAGAAATTCTATTTTCGGGCTCTATATAATGATTCAGCATAATCTTTCCTTTTTAGGATAAGCCTGAAAACCTATTATACTAATTTCTTGCCATATTTTATTTACAAATATTTCAGGTCCAGGGATCGATTTGCCAATCCTCCTACACCTCCCAGATGTTTTTCGCCTCAGATAGCGTATGCCTCCAGGCATCACCTTCTTCATGCAGAGCGGGTCCCAGCGGATCTTCCCACGGCTGATCCATGAGGGATGACACAATTGCCTGACCGCAAGCTTTGCCGGCTTCCAAATCGTATCCTCCCTCCAGGAAAACGGCCAGTCGACTATTGCAATTACCATCCACCCAGCTGCACAGCTTGCCAAAAACCTGATGGATTGCGGCAGCTGACAACTGCAAACTTCCCAGGGGATCCCGCCAGTGAGTATCAAATCCAAAACTTACTAAGAGTATTTCCGGATTTTTCTTATCGAGGAATGGAAAAACAATCTCCTCAATCAACGTGTTGTATCCTAGATCCCCTGTTCCACTAGGGACAGGAAGATTCAGGGTAAACCCTTCTCCCTCCCCTCCCCCTACCTCTGACAAAGAGCCAGTGCCCGGGTAAAACGGCGCTTGATGGATTGACACATAGCTCACGTCCTTCCGGCTCCAGAAGATGTCTTGAGTTCCATTTCCATGGTGTAAATCCAGATCAAGGATCGTTATCCTAGATACTCCCTTTTCCCGCAGCAGGTATTCAGCAGCAATTGCAACATTATTTAATAAACAAAATCCCATCCCCCGGGAAGGGCAAGCATGGTGTCCGGGAGGTCGGGTTAAAGCAAATCCGCTCTGGAATTTTCCATCCCAAACAGCTTCTGCCACCGCAGCTGCTCCTCCCGCTGCGTTCAGGGCTAACTGCCAGGATTCCCGAGTAGTATACGTGTCTGGATCCAGCATTTGTTCCAATGAACTGGTTTGTTCTAGAATTTTCAGGTATTCCTTATCATGGATCGAGGAGATAATATTTTCCGCTAGTTCCAATGGTTCCACCCGGGGAATTTGATCCCATAAATTGATCTCCTCTAAACCTCTTTTGATTGCCTCTACACGCTCTGGTCGTTCAGGATGGCCTGGAAGTTGATGGCCTTGATGACCTTCAGGATAATAAAGGGTGAACAAATGCATATTTTCCTCCCCAGTTTGGGGTTGGTTGCACATTCTTGATTAATGTGTATTATACTTTTCAAATCAGTCCAACGCAAAATGATCCCCTGCTGGATTATAAATACAGTTCTATTTATACCAAGGAGCTCCATGAAACACCAAGATGGATATTTTAAGAATCAGGAAAACCAATCCATATACTTCCAAAATTGGCTTCCAGATGATCCTGCAAAAGCAGCTTTATTAATCGTACATGGATTAAACGAACATAGTGGAAGATATGGCAATTTTTCCAATTTCTTCGTCAATGAAGGATTCGCAGTATATAGTATGGACCTTATCGGTCATGGAAAATCGGATGGAACCAGAGCTTTTGTAAAAGACTTTACAAATTATTTAGATGACGTCATTCTCTACTCTGAAAAGATCAAGCAATTGCAGCCCGGATCTCCAATATTCCTTATTGGTCACAGTATGGGCGGCTTAATAGGTACATTACTTTTAATTGATTACCCTGATCAATTCGCTGGAGCAGTATTATCCGGCTCGGTAGTCCAGGTACCTGATGATATATCGCCTCTGATCATTACACTGGGTAAAATTGTCTCATTTGTCCTTCCCAAGCTGGGATTATTGAAAATAGATTTATCTGGTTTGAGCCGCAATCCCGATGTCGTACAGGCGTACAAGGACGATCCCCTTGTTAATTCGGGAAAATTTACTGCCAGAGTGTCGGCTGAAATGAACAAATCATTTGATAGAGTGGCTATTGAAGGTTTCCGGATTAAGGATCCTGTATTGATTCTTCATGGAGGTTCTGACCGAATAGTAAATCCTGCCTGCTCTCATTTCCTTTATGCCCTGGTTTCCTCAGAAATAAAGAAGAAAATTATTTATGATGCTTTCTACCACGAGATTTACAATGACCCCGGTCACGAGCAGGTCTTTAAGGATGTTTTATCCTGGATTAAGGACCAGCTCAAGTGATAAATTTATAAACCTAGATCCATAAAAAAAGTTATGGGAAATTCAGCTCAACCCGCCCTCGATCTACTCCGGCAGAACATTTAAAGTAATCCACTTTCTCCTGATTTATCTGAATTTTTCAAATGGGAAAAAAGTAATTTCATTAATGAGTCCTCTGAAAAAACACCATTTTAAACAAAGTTGAATGCAAAAACGA
>CAZHHT010000147.1:0-7449 GCA_964532455.1 uncultured Anaerolineales bacterium | reverse complement strand
GTGGAAAGTTCGCTATTCGAGAAGGTGGTCTCACGGTTGCATCCGGCGTGGTCACTGAGATCCTAGGGTAAAACTATGGCTAAACAAAAGATTCGAATCCGCTTGAAAGCTTACGATCACCGAGTGTTGGATCAATCCGCACGACGGATCGTTGAAACCGCTGAGAGAACTGGAGCCCGGGTTGTGGGTCCGGTTCCTCTCCCAACGAGAATTGAAAAATTTGCCGTACGGCGGTCAACTTTTGTCCACAAGGATTCTCATGAACATTTTGAGATCCGGACACATAAACGTTTGATTGATGTTCTGGAACCAGATTCACAAACGATTGATTTGCTGATGCGTCTTAATTTACCTGCAGGTGTTGATATTGAAATTAAGATTTAATAGTGTATAATAGGCATTCTGTGCCAAAATGCGGCAGGCAGCAAAGCGGAAAGAAAGTTCGACAAACTCTGCCATAAGACAGGTAGAGTCTAGCTGGAGAAGTCGAAAAACAGACCCAGCGAAAAATTGGATAACGTAAGAGCGTTTTCAACCGAGAACACAAAATCCAGATGTTCGCGAAGGATACGTTAACTGCGTTGTTTGGGATGATGAAGCTAAGCCCTAGTTGACAGTCCCAGAAAATAAATCAATAGTAGGAGACAAATGAGATGAAAGGGCTAATTGGAAAGAAAGTCGGTATGACCCAGATATTTGACGATTCAGGGAAAGCAGTTCCCGTTACAGTCATTGAAGCTGGGCCTTGTTATGTCACACAGGTCCGCACATTGGACCAGGATGGATACAGCGCTGTTCAATTGGGTTTTGAAGAAGCAAAACCCCAGCGGTTGACCGGTGGAGAACTCGGCCACTTGAAGAAGAATGATCTCCCCGCTCTCAGATTCCTGAGGGAATTCCGGACGAATGAAGAACTGGAAGAGGGAAAAAAACTCACAGTTGAAGTATTTACTGAGGGTGAGCGGGTTGACATTGTTGGAAAATCCAAAGGACGTGGTTTTACCGGTGTTGTAAAACGATACGGATTCTCTGGTGGTCCAAAAACTCACGGTCAATCAGACCGCCAACGCGCACCGGGTTCTATCGGTGCCGGATCAACACCAGGACGCGTTTTTAAAGGAAAGAGGATGCCCGGGCGAATGGGAAATGACACAGTGACATCACAGAACCTGTTGGTTTCCCGGATTGATCCTGAGAATAATATAATTGCAGTCCGTGGTTCAGTACCAGGACCCAAAAACGGGTTAGTCATAATAAAAGAAGCCCGGAAACAGTAACTGGTTGGAGCATAAAATTATGGAAGCAAATGTTATCAATATGAAGGGTAAGAAAATTGATACTGTCGAACTATCAGGAGAGATTTTTGACGCCCCGATTAACGTAGATATGATGCATCAAGCCTATGTTCGTCAACTGGCGCATCAGCGGCTTGGAAGACACAGCACCAAAGGCAGAAGCGATGTCTCTGGCGGCGGTCGGAAACCCTGGCGGCAGAAAGGCACAGGAAGGGCTCGCCAAGGCTCAATCAGGGCAGCTCAGTGGGTGGGAGGAGGAAAGATCTTTACCCCCAAACCCCGTTCATACGAGCAGAAGATGCCCAAGAAAATGCGCAGAGCTGCTTTGAGGTCGGCAATAACCTTAAAACATTCCTCAGAGGAAATGTTCATTGTAGACGAATTTGCTCTGAAGGAGCCCAAAACTCAGTTGATGATCGAAACACTGGAAAAAATTACCGGCGGTCAAGACTGCCTCATTGTCTATCCCGAAAGGGATGAGAATTATGACTTGTTGGTGCGGGCGATTAATAATTTGCCGGATGCGAATGTTTTGCTGGCGGATTACTTAAATATTCGAGATTTATTGGGACATGAGAAGGTCATCCTTGTCAAATCAGGATTGGACCGGATCTCGGAGAATTTATTACGGGAGTAAGGTGATGACCTCGATATATGATGTTTTACGACGTCCGATACTAACTGAAAAATCAACCCACCAGTATGCAAAATTGAATCAATTTGTATTTGAAGTGGCGAATGACGCAACCAAAAGCATGATCAAAGAAGCCGTTGAGACGATTTTTGAAGTAAAAGTTGTCCGGATAAATACGATGGTTATGCCAGCAAAAAGATCTCGCCGTGCGCGCAGCCGCCGGGTATTAATTAGACGCAGCGCTTATAAAAAAGCTATTGTCACCCTGGCCCACGGCGATACGATTTCTGTGTTTGAAGGAGTTCGGTAATGGCAGTAAAGAAATATAAGCCCGTTACCCCGGGTATGCGTGGGCGAACAGGCTATACATTTGAGGAAATTACTAAGGATAAAGCGGAACGTTCATTGGTGAAACCGCTCCGAAAAAAGGGTGGACGCAACTTCTACGGACGGATCACTGTCCGCCATCGGGGTGGAGGTCATAAACGGAAATACCGCGTGGTGGATTTTAAGCGGGAGAAACATAATATTCCTGCCCGGGTTGCTGGAATTGAATATGATCCCAATCGGACAGCCAGATTGGCTCTGCTAAATTATGCCGATGGCGAGAAACGGTATATCATCGCTCCAGTTGGATTACGAGTGGGTGATACTGTGGTATCCGGGCGGGAAGTGGAAATTGCTCTGGGGAATATGTTGCCCCTAAGCGTAATTCCAACCGGTACCCGAATCCATAATATTGAGTTGAAAGAAGGAGCAGGGGGGCAGCTGGTGCGCTCCGCAGGCACATCCGCCCGATTAATTGCCAAAGAAGGAAAGTATGGTCAGGTCCGATTGCCTTCGGGAGAAATTCGTCTGATCCTGCAGACCTGCATGGCAACAATCGGACAGGTGGGCAATGTTGATCATGGCAATATTAAACTGGGCAAAGCAGGCAGAAAACGCCATATGGGCATCCGTCCCACTGTTCGTGGATCTGCAATGTCTCCCCGGGACCATCCGCATGGAGGTGGTGAAGGCCGTTCTCCGATAGGTATGCCGAGTCCCAAGAGTCCCTGGGGTAAGAAAACCCTGGGTGCAAAAACCCGCCGGAATAAGAGAACCGGTAAGTATATTGTCCGGGATCGACGGGTCGGAAAGAAGAAACGCCGCTAGAATGTTCCTGTATTGCAGCAAATCAAGGCAATGCATTAGGAGTTGAAGGTATGTCAAGATCACTGAAAAAGGGTCCATTCATAGACCCTAAGTTATTAAAGAAAATTGAAGCCATGAACGAGCGTGGAGAGAAGAAAGTAATCCGGACCTGGAGCCGAGCCAGTGTGATATTCCCCCAGCTGGTGGGGCACACGATCGCGGTTCATGACGGTCGCCGACACGTTCCGATCTATATCACAGAGAATATGGTGGGACACCGCCTGGGAGAATTTGCTCCTACCCGGACATTCCGCGGGCATTTAGCGGCGAAGCGAACATCCCGTAAGACGGAAACTGATGACTCCGCAGCCGGGGAGATTTAGATATGGAAAAAAATATCAAAGCTAAAGCACGTCATATCCCTGTTTCCGCGCAAAAAGCGCGCCTGGTAATTGACTTGGTGCGAGGAAAAAATGTTATGGAGGCCTTGGAAGTGTTGAGTTTTACACCCAACAAAGCTGCTCTCCCCGTTTCAAAACTGATTAATTCAGCGATTGCCAATGCGGAGAATAACTTAGGTCTCAACCGGTATGATTTATATATTCACTATTTTGTTGCTGATGAGGGACCGACCCGCAAGTGGCGCCGCTTTGGAGCCCGGGGGCGAGTGAAACCCCGCCTGCGCCGGTCATCACACTTTTCTATTATATTAAGAGAACATAAAGAGGCATAGGAACGATTGATGAAAGCAACTGCCCCTAAATCGAGTTCTCTGCGGGCAGACGTGATCAGTAGGAGAAATTATGGGTCGTAAAGTACATCCAATTGGATTTCGTTTGAAAATTACCAAGACCTGGGATGCACATTGGTTTGCCGAAGGTGATCAATACGTAGAACACTTGCAGGAAGATCTCGCGATTCGAAACTTGATTCATCAAGAAGCAGATCGAGCAGGCGTTTCCAAGATTGAAATTGAACGGTTTCCTGGGAAGGTAAAAGTTATCATCCACACTTCAAAACCCGGTGTTTTGATCGGCCGGAAAGGCGCAAATGTTAAAATCATGCGCAATAGTTTGGAAGGGCTGGTCGGAAAGACTATCGATGTGGATATAAAAGAAATCGAAGCCCCGGATCTGGATGCATACCTGGTGGCAGAAAACGTAGCACGCCAGATTGAAAGCCGAATCAGCTTCTCACGTGCCATGAAGCGGACCATCCAGCGCACGATGAGGGAAGGAGCCGAGGGTATCCGGATTGAGGTTTCTGGACGCCTGGGTGGTGCTGAAATGTCCCGGACCATCCATATGAGGGAAGGACGGGTTCCGCGCCAGACGTTAAGGGCTGATATTGATTATGCAGTGGCTGAAGCGGGTACTACTTACGGCAATATTGGCGTAAAAGTATGGATTTATAAGGGTGAAGTCCTGCCAGTACTGGACGAAGAAGATGAAAAAGAAGCGCATGATGGAGTTTACGTCACAAAATAGGCTTAGCCTTTAAGACTTCAGCGGAGAAATGAAAGGATTAGTAACATGTTGATGCCAAAACGTGTCAAATATAGAAAACAGATGCGTGGTCGAATGAAAGGAAAAGCATACCGCGGCTCGGAACTGCACTTTGGTAATTACGGGCTTCAGGCTTTAGAACCTGCCTGGGTCACTGCCCGGCAAATTGAAGCTTCACGCCGAGCCATGGTAAGAGCTATGAAGCGCCGAGGAAAAGTTTGGATTCGTATCTTTCCTGATAAACCGATCACAAAACGAGCGGCTGAATCCCGGATGGGTAAAGGCAAAGGCGACGTCGAATATTGGGCTGCTGTTGTTAAACCCGGACGGATCATGTTTGAAATAGGTGGAGATGTTGTGGAGAGTGTGGCAGTTGAGGCATTACGGCTTGCCTCCTACAAATTACCCATTAAAACAAAAGTAGTCCGCCGAGAAGAAGTAGGAGAAAGCGCATGAAAGTAGAAGAAATCCGAGCCTTAGCGGACGAAGAAATACAAGCTCAGATTGATGAAACCCGAGAAGAAATGATGAACCTCAGGTTTCAGCAATCAACCGGTGAGTTATTGAATACCTCCCGGATAACAGAGACCAGGCGTTTGATTGCCAGGCTTGTAACAATATTACGAGAACGCGAGCTGGAAGCCGCAGTGGAAGGTGAATCATGAGCAAACGCCGTCGTTTGACTGGTGTTGTGACCAGCAATAAAATGGATAAGACAGTTTCGGTTAGGATTGCCCGGCGGTTCCGCCATCGCTTATACAAAAAAGTCATCGACCGTCATATTTCAGTCAAGGCGCACGATGAATTGGGATGCGATATTGGCGACAAAGTTCTTATCGTGGAGTCCCAACCGATTTCAAAGACAAAACGGTGGGTTGTGGAAGAAATCATTCGGAAAACGGTTTCTACACAACAAGCCTAAACGGAGTCAGCAATGATACAACAAGAATCAAGAGTAAATGTTGCCGACAACTCTGGAGCCCGCGAACTGCTGGTTATTAGGGTTCTGGGCGGATCAACCCGTAGATATGCCCGCGTTGGTGATGTTGTGGTCGGGGCGATCAAAGAGGCTACTTCACAGGGAACTGTTAAAACCCATGAAGTTGTTAGAGCAGTTGTTGTCCGCACAGCAAAAGAATGGCGCCGTAAAGATGGCTCAACTGTTAAATTTGATGATAATGCCGTAGTTATCCTGGATGCTGATGGTACGAACCCAAAAGGTACCCGTATCTTTGGACCGGTTGCCCGTGAACTTCGAGAAAAGGGATATATGAAAATTGTTTCCCTGGCGCCAGAGACGGTCTAGGAAATAAGAAGCAGGAGTGATTGACGTGAAATATAAAATTCGTAAAGGTGATACCGTCGAAGTGATCAGCGGACGAGTTGCTGACAAAGGTGAACAAGGAGAAGTTCTTAAGGTTTTCCGGGGAAAACAGCGGGTTACCGTACAAGGAATAAATATCCAGAAAAAGCACCAGGGGCAAATTCAAGCCCAAGGCAGAACGATGTCCCCCGGAATTATTGAATTTGAAGGTCCGATTCATATTTCCAATGTGATGCTGGTCTGTCCATCGTGTGGAAAGCCCACCCGAGTCGGGATTTCCCGTGAAGATGGAAAATCCCACCGGGTATGTAAACGCTGTGAAGCGGTGATTGACTAATTGCTGGGAGCGGAAGAATGAGCAGATTAAAAGAGCGTTATCTGAAAGAAGTTGTACCAGGTCTTGTAAAAGATCTTGGATTAGAGAATATAATGGAGTGCCCCCGTATCATGAAAGTGGTCGTGAATATTGGAGTGGGTGATGCCCTTGATAATGGCAAGCTTCTGGATGAGTCGGTTCGTGATTTGACAAGAATTACGGGTCAAAAACCCATCATAAACAAATCCAAAAGGAATATTGCGAATTTTAAACTACGGATTGGATCAGCAATAGGCACATCAGTCACCTTGCGGGGATATAAAATGTGGTCCTTCCTAGATCGATTAATGAATGTTGCTTTGCCCCGGGTCCGTGACTTTCGAGGTGTATCTCCGAATTCATTTGATGGACGGGGAAATTACACCCTCGGCATCACTGAACAGCTAGTTTTTCCAGAAATAAATTATGACGAGGTCACCAAGATTCGAGGACTCGAGGTAACTATTGTTACATCAAGCCTGGATGACGAATCGAGTAGGGAACTGCTGCGAAAATTGGGGATGCCGTTTAAGGAGGATAACCGCTAATGGCAAAGAAAAGTATGATTGCACGTGAAAAAAATCGTAAATATAAGGTCAGGGAAATAAATCGATGTAAAAAATGCGGTCGACCGCGAGGATATATGCGCCGGTTCGGTTTGTGCAGGATTTGTTTCCGTGAATTGGCACTCGATGGGAAGATTCCCGGAGTTGTCAAATCATCTTGGTAGGTTGGATGGAGGATAAGTAATGAGTTTTAATGATCCAATTGCTGATATGCTAACGCGAATCCGAAATGCAGTGAGAGCAGAGCATTCTCAGGTAGCAATGCCGAGCTCAAAGATGAAGGTATCCATTGCAAAAATATTGGCTGAAGAGGGATTTGTCAGCAATTATGAAGTCACTGAAAATGATAATTCAGCCCACAAAACCTTAACCCTCGACTTGAAATATGTTGGTAAACGGCGTACCAAACGCTCTGTAATTACCGACTTGCAGCGGGTAAGTCTTCCCGGTCAGAGAATATATGCAGGGAAAGGTGAGATTCCATTTGTTTTGTCTGGAATGGGTATTTCCATTCTAACAACCTCAAAAGGTGTAATGACCGGACGTGAGGCGAAAAAGCAAGGCGTTGGTGGAGAAATTGTTTGCAAAGTATGGTAGGAGATTTGTGGCCTGGCTTGCGGAGAGCAGTTAGGGACG
>CAZHHT010000146.1:0-7610 GCA_964532455.1 uncultured Anaerolineales bacterium | reverse complement strand
TGAGTAAACTACCCCGCAGCAAGCTGCGGGGCTTTATCCAGCGGAATGATTGAACATGGGGGTTGCCACCCCCAAACCCCCGTTGACCATTCATCCCCACAGCAAGCTGTGTGGTATTCTGGCTATCTTTCATAAATTTGATTTGGTATTATTGATCTAACTCTCTCACTTACCAAGGTGAACACACTAAATATACACCTTCACCCAATATTTGTCAAGGAGCTGTATACTTATTCTTGACAATATCTTGATTATAGTTTAAACTATATCTATAATTAAGGCAAAACAACCAATGATTATATCAAAAAAACCGCGTTATAACCTCAATCTGATCGTCCAGGAGACTGGACTTAAAGCAGATACCATTAGAGCCTGGGAGCGCCGGTATGGCCTTCCTCAACCAAGTCGAACTGCTGGTGGACACCGCCTTTATTCTGATTATGATTTACAGATGCTGAATTGGTTATCCCAGAGGCAAAAAGACGGTATGCGGATCAGCCAGGCTGCGATCAACTTGCAGGAACTCATTGAAGCTGGCGAAGACCCATTCCAGCCCCCTATTAAAACAGCCCTTCCTGCAATCATGGCCCAAGATCCGGGAGCGCGGGATTCACTTGAAAAATTAAAAGACCAGTGGCTTGCGTATTGTTATCAATTTGAAGAAGCGAAGGCAGAACAGATCCTTTCCCAGTCATTTGCCCAATTCCCGATTCATGCTGTCTGCACTGACTTGATCCTTCCTGGCCTTAGAAAAGTTGGAGAAGAATGGTATGCAGGAAAAATAACTATCCAACAAGAACATTTCACCTCAGAGATCGCTGGAAGAAAATTGCAGTCCTTGATCTCCACAGCCCCAAATGCGGTTCACTCTCAGAGAGTATTAATTGGCTGCCCTCCTGGTGAACAACACACCATTCTTCCTTTAATGATGACGCTTTTGCTAAAAAACCGGGGTTGGCAAACTATTTAATTAGGTTCTAATGTTCCCCTACTCGAACTGAAAAACACAGTTGAAGAGTCTGGAGTTGATCTGGTCATATTGAGTGCTACCCGTCTTATCACCAGCGCTGCCCTATTCGATACGATCAACCAGCTGGCTGGCAGCGGAATTCCAGTAGCTTTTAGCGGTTGGATTTTTAATCAGGTTGAGGGATTAATAAATCAATTCCCAGCTCTTTATCTTGGAAATGATCTTGGGGCAGCAGTGAATTCAGTGGAAGATTTTCTCCTCAATCCAACCAACCTATCCCTGAATAATCCTCTGGAAAATCCTTACCCAGAGCTTATTCAGAAGTTTGACAATATTATTCCCCAATTAAATCAGATAATCCTCACAGAATCTGAGAAGCGGGGGTTATCTCTTCCCGCAACCAACATCCTCAATGCGAACGCAGACTTGACAGGTGATATCCTGGCAGCTTTGAGCTTAGGAAATATTGATTATTTGATCCCAAACCTGGTCTGGACCTATAATCTCTTAGGGAAACGGAATCTCAATGGAAACACCTTTGAGACATATATATCTGTTTATTTATATGGCATAGAGGAAATTCTGGGAAATTCAGCCAAACCCATTATTGACCTCTTAAAGAATCTTGATGGGGTAAACCCAGTTAAATGACAATGAAGATATTGATGACTGGGGGCACAGGATTAATTGGATCCGCTTTGACTGCTTCCCTAAAAAAAGATGGCTACCAGATTAGTGTGGTCAGCAGGACACCCGATCGTGTTGGAGCAGGCCTGAACGCCATTTCCTGGGATCTGGACAAGATCACCCAGGAGATCAACACATCAAACATTGTCATCAACCTGGCAGGCGAAAGTATAGCCGGAGCATCTCCTTTATCCATGCGCTGGACTGATAGCAGAAAAATCCGGATCAGATCCAGTCGCACCCAGGCTGGCAAAATATTGCTTCTGGCCATTCAACAATCCACCAGGAGACCAGAGATCCTGATCCAAGCCTCAGCAATAGGTTACTACGGCAATCTAGGAGAGCAACCAGCTGTTGAGAGCACACCTCCCGGAACTGATTTCCTGGCAGAAATCTGCCAATCCTGGGAAGATTCAACCTCAGGCGTGGAACAGCTTGGCGTCCGAAGGATCGTCACCAGGTTTGGTCTTGTCCTCAGCCGAGACGGGGGATTGCTGCCACTTTTAGCCCTGCCCTTCTTTTTCAATCTCGGTGGACCTTTGGGCAGTGGCATCCAACCAATGTCCTGGATTCATATCGCGGACGTGATCCAGTCCTACCGCTATTTCATTAATAATGCCAGCACTCATGGTGTCTATAATTTAACTGCACCTACGCCTGTTCAAAACCGGATATTTTCTACAGCATTAGCACGCTCGCTCAACCGCTCTTGCTGGTTGAAGATCCCCGCTTCTGTTCTGAGATCCGCCCTGGGTGAGGCATCGACTTTGGCCCTTGATGGTCGAGAAGTGCTACCCCGGCGCTTACTTGAATCTGGCTTTAACTTTCAATTCAAACTCATTGACAACGCCCTTAAAAACCTATACCAATAATCTACATTCTTATTGGAGAAAAATTATATGAAAAAAGAACAAGAACCATCAACTGAGAAAACGATCACTCGACAGGATATAAAATCTCTCTGGATTGGCATTCTTTTCAGCCTGGGTATTAAATACACCTCTGTATATGATGGCATAAAGGAATCTATAGAATCATTACAGGAATAAAAATATTTATAAAGTTTTCAGTAGATATTGGAATATTTTGTAAATATACAGCCTAATGCAATGCTCCTCACGGTCAAAAACCGCTGACGTTTTTTGATAATATTAATGTTCACTAGTTTTACCTGCGTTCTTTAAGTTTTCATGTCCGTTTTTTGCCGGTGAGCATCACCGTTATCGCCTGACTTTCAGTCAGACGCCGGCCTTTTTGTCCTTCTCAGTTATTCAGCGGCCTGATCTCATGTCAGATGGCCGGATTTTCCATCCCCAGTTTTCCCCCATTTAGAGGGCAAATCTAAGCGGTTTTTGGTTATATTGCCATCTATTCTAATCAATCCTTTTGCTGGTTGCACCGAGATTGCACCAGGAAATATCCCCCAATCGACTGGTTTGGCGGCTCGATTTTTAATTTTAGGTTCTTAACCTGGTGAATCCCGACAATTCTTTCATAATGATATTATTCCTGATCCTCCACATAGGTTGTGATTCTAAAGATTGCGCATACAATCAACTTATGCAACCCGGGATACAATCCCACTCTCCAAACATCAAGTTGGGATGAAAAGATTATTTCTTTCCATATTTATTGTCTTATCGCATCGCCCCCCCCCTGGATCCGATTGTCCAGGACGGGAAAGCCGCAGCCACCCCTACCCCCAAAAATTATCATGCAAAGGAAATTTTTATTTTTAATAAAGAACGGAGCAATAATATATCGCGCCCAAGGAGATCCTCATGAAAATTCATCGATTTCCCTTACTGATTTGTTTATGCATTCTGTTATTCCTGCCTGGAATAGGACAATCCTCACTAACCTACGCCCAAGCTCTTATCTTTGAAGATTTTTTTGATGATCCTTCCTTGCCTGATTGGCAGCATGCTGACCAGGTTTACGTCGAGGATGGAGTGTTGGTTCTTCCCGAGGGAGGATTTGCTCATCATCCCGAGAATTGGTCCAATTTTAATGTATCTTTCAGGGCAGAATTTTCTGGAAACGGTGAATTGATTATCCAATATAAATCCGGTTATCAGCTATTATTTAATGGTGAACGATTTCTTGTTCAACAGCCAACAGGCGAAGCTGTCACTGAACTCAGTCCTCCAACCCCCCATCCTATCCCAGCTGGAGAGTGGTTCCAGGTTGAAATTTTCGTGGAAGGTGAATTACATTTTATCCAGATTAACCGGGAAAATATCTACACATTGATTCTTCCGGAACCTCTACCTCCGGGAGGAATTGCTTTCGAAGTCGTTGGTGATTGCACAGCCAGGATTGATGATGTTTCCGTCATTAATATTGATTTGGAGGCTGAAAATCCCCCAGAACCAGCCCAAGATCCTGATCTAATTAGTCCGGAATCAGAAGGACAAGATGACCCGGTAACCACGACTGCAGACTCATCTCAATTAACCTGGGTTCGCACCGGCGGTCCTCCCGGTGGGTTAGGTTATGATATTCGATATAATTTTGATAATCCCGACATCTGGTATGTTACAGACAATTACGCAGGTGTGCATATCAGCCATGATAATGGTTTAACCTGGCAGCAAGGCAACCAGGGCATTTCTCCTCAAGGCGGTCCCAGCGGAGACCAAATTGCTATTTTCTGCCTGACTGTTGATCAGCATGACCCTCAAATAGTCTGGTCTGGAACCGATATGACCGGGCACATATATAAATCCTCAAATGGTGGCGAATCCTGGGTTCAAAAAGACAACGGTGTTGAAATTGAATATGAGGCATTAAGCTTCCGAGGATTTACTGTGGATCCCCTCTCTTCAGATATTGTTTACGCCATGGGAGAAACAACCGGAACTGGAGGAGGTGATCCAATTTGGATCCCCAAAGGAGGGGTAGTATACAAAACTACAGATGGAGGAGAAAACTGGACTTTAATCTGGGATGGTGATATCCCATCCAGTTTGACCCGCTATTTATGGGTAAATCCAAAAGATACCGATATTTTATACGTATCCACTGGTATTTTTGACCGGGGAGCAGTTGGGCAAGTAGATATGGGAGAGCTTGGAACTTCCCTGGATCCATTTGGGGGACTGGGCGTCCTGAAATCTACAGATGGAGGAGAAAACTGGCGAACACTCGGAAAAGATGAAGGACTAGGTAACCTCTATGTGGGCAGCCTGTTCATGGATCCGGAAGACCCGGATATTTTACTGGCAGCGACCGGACATAACGTGCCTGAAGCAGCAGATGAACATTACCGAAAAACAGGTTCAAGTCCTTTGGGCGTATATCGCACAACCGATGGGGGTGAATCCTGGACCCAGGTGATTGCTCCCCTTCCAGGAATTGGCGGTGAATTCTTTACATCTGTTGAGTATTGTCCTTCTAATAGCCAAATTGTTTATGCAGGCAGCAGTGCAGCGGTTTACCGTAGTTCTGACAGCGGAATCACCTGGGAAACAATGACCGAAGACCCACCAGGATGGGCTCCACCTGGAGGAATAAGCGGAAATGCGATTGATATGCAGTGCGACCCGCGTAATCCCGATCGGATTTTTAGCAATAACTATCAAGGAGGAAACTATCTCAGCGAAGATGGTGGAAAAACCTGGAAAGATGCCAGTGATGGTTACACCGGGGCTCAAATCATCAATGTAGCTGTTGACCCTGACAACCCAGCCACAGTTTATTCTTCAGGAAGAAATGGCGTTTTCCTCAGTACCGATGCCGGACAAACCTGGCAGGGAATTCTCAATCTTTCTGATGACCAACCTATTTATCCTGAGTGGGGCGCTGTCCGGGTAGACCCATCCCAGCCAGGTCGGGTTCTTTTAGGTGTTGAAGGTGTTTATATTACTGATAATCAGGGCCAAAACTGGTCATTACAGATGATCCCCGAGATCTTCCCTAATGCCGGGGTGATTGAGTTTGCCCCTTCAAATCCCAGGGTCATTTATATGGGAGGAGCAGGACATAACACGATGATTTACATAGATTATTTTTCAGGTTCTGGCATGATGATATCAACCAACGGCGGGGAAAGCTGGGAAAATATTGCCGGTCCTGAATTCATTCATGCTTCCATTCTGGATATTGGTATTGATCCCCATGACCCGGAAACAGTTTATGCAGCAACCCAAAATGGGTTATTCAAATCCACAAATAGCGGGGGGGATTGGAGATCTGTTTTAGGGCTGCCAGAAGGAGCTGCACGCACTATCGGTATCAGTCCAGAGAACCCAGATATGGTCTTTACCGGGATTGAAAATATCGGATTCTATTTAAGTCAAGACGGAGGATCCTCTTGGCAGCAGATTGCCTCCGGACTGGAGCCAAACGGTTCCCACCGCGATCTGGTTTTTGATCCTACCAATCCTCAAATTGTCTATTTGGCCGATTTATTGAGCGGCATGTACAGGTCCTCAGACGGAGGTTTATCCTGGGTAAAAATAAATAACGGTTTAAGTACCAGGGCGGTGACCGGCCTGTCAATCTCCTCTGATGGTCAGCATCTCTATGCCGGCACAAATGGGGAAGGTGTTTTCCGCCTGGATCTCTCCGGAACACCTCCTGCGATGAGCACGAGAATAGTTGACGATCTTGACAAATCTTCAACTGAAAACCCAAATGCCGCAACCGATACCGGTGGAGAAGAGCCTGCACCTGATCCTGCCTTTTCTGAAGAAGACTCGTTTGGTACAACAACATCACCAGCTACTCTTCTGATAGTCGGGATAACGATCGGGCTGGGTTGTGGTGCCGCCATAGTCCTGTTATTAAAAAACCGGGAACAAAAGAGAAATGAAAAAAGTTAAGCTAGTTATGATTGGTTTTACCTCGTTTTTTCTCTTTGCCTGCCGAAATTCCTCAGCCCAGATTTCCGGACATGTGCTGCTTGATGGAAATCCGTACCCGGACGCAGTAGTCCGGATTCAGGCCACGGACAGGATGACAATGACAGATCAGAATGGATCCTTTAAGTTTGAAGGATTGAGCGCCAATGAACTACATCAAATCTCAGCCTGGGCGTCCGGTACCTATATCGCCGGGGGGCAAACAATCCAACCCGGGACAGAAGATCTGGTCCTTGAACTGCATAAACTCCCCCTGGTAGATAATCCGGACTACAAATGGTTAAGTGCTTACCAACAGGAAAATCAAGTCATTTCAGGAGAAAATATTCCCTGTGAAAACTGCCATTCTAGCGCAGATGGCAAGCTGCCGTTTGACGAATGGCTCCAGGATGCCCACTCAAATTCAGCACGAAATATCCGCTTCCTTACAATGTATACCGGAGAAGATTCTTCTGGAAATCCTGGCCAGCTGACCCAATTTGGCACAACCAGGGATTATGGGAATTTCCCCCTTAACCCGGATCCGAACCAGCCCTATTATGGCCCTGGCTACAAGCTGGATTTTCCCAATTCTGCCGGAAATTGCAGCGCCTGCCACCTGGCTGCGGCAGCAGTTAATAATCCTTATGGAACTGATCCTACCGATGTGAAGGGTGTAGGGTTGGAAGGCATTACCTGCGACTTTTGCCATAAAATCTGGAATGTTAAATTAAATCTTGATACTGGACTGCCGTTCCCCAATAACCCGGGGGTTTTGTCATTAGAGTTTTTACGCCCTCCACATGACCACCAAGTTTTTATTGGTCCCTACGATGATGTCGCTCCGGGAGAAGACACCTATTCAGCTCTCCAGAGCGAAAGCCAGCTGTGCGCATCCTGCCATTACGGCGTATTTTCAGATACGGTAATCTATAACTCATTTGGAGAATGGATAAATAGTGAGTACGCAGATCCCAATTCAGTTAACTACCAGACCTGCCAGGATTGCCACATGCCTGCCAACGGCACTGATCATTTTGCCCTGCTGGATGAAGGCGGATTAATTCGCGATCCTCTAACAATTCCCAGCCATAAAATGTTGGGGATCA
>CAZHHT010000145.1:0-7661 GCA_964532455.1 uncultured Anaerolineales bacterium | reverse complement strand
GAATGGTGATCACTATCTCTGTTCTACCCTTTTTCAGTACTTATTGTCTAGTATACCTAACAGGGCACGTCAAGGGGATGAGGCCGTCAGGGTGACGCGGCAATCTCAGGGACTGTGAACTTCCAGGGTGTTTTGTAAAATCGCGGGATGGTGACAGGCAAGTTTCGCTTCAGGGGTACTTATATATATAGGCTCAAGCCGGAGATTCAGCTCAGGTGGGTGATGGACCCGGGGGGACTAACGCCCTCCCTTGAGCGGTGGTTTGAATGGGTTGAATTTCACCTCGACCACTATAACCATTTCTATTTTCGGTAACTTTCGGTTAATTCTGATAATAAGTTAATTTGATTTTGTTATAATCTGATGTAGGTATCCAGCCTGATGGTGTTTATTCGGCAGGAGTCCACATTAGTTAATTGAAAAATCACAGTCCGGGGAGTGAACACTGGTGAAGCAGAATCAAGGAACAGTCACCCGAGTGAGGGGCGTGGTGGTGGACGTCAGCTTCAGCCACGGCAATTTACCCAGCATCAATAATGCCCTTTCCCTGGAATCCGAAAATACCGGTAGGCTGGTGCTCGAGGTTCAGGAGCACCTGGATGCCAACACCGCCCGGACGATTGCCATGGGATCGACCTCCGGACTCCGGCGGGGTCTGGTGGTAACCGACAGCGGGGGACCTATCCGGGTCCCGGTTGGGGATCTAACCCTGGGCCGTATATTTAATGTACTGGGTGATCCCATAGATGATGGAGACCCGCTCCCCCAGGGAGTCTCCCGGCATCCCATTCACGCTGATTCCCCGTCCTTGCCTCAGCAGCGGGTGATCAACACCCCCTATGTGACCGGGATCAAAGCTATCGACCTCCTCACTCCCTATCCACAGGGAGGTAAGATTGGTTTGTTTGGCGGGGCCGGCGTGGGCAAAACCTTGCTGATGATCGAGCTCATGCACCATACAATCCAGGAGCATTCCGGGATCGCGCTTTTCTCCGGGGTTGGGGAGAGGATCCGGGAGGGCAACGATCTCTGGTTGGAAATGCAGGAATCTGGAGTGATCGATGACACCATTCTGGTCTTCGGTCAAATGAACGAACCCCCCGGCGCCCGTCTCCGAGTTCCGCTCACCGCCCTGACTATGGCGGAATATTTCCGGGATTATGAACACCGGCCGGTGCTGCTGTTTATCGACAATATTTTCCGCTACATTCAGGCCGGGCAGGAAGTCTCGGCATTATTGGGACGGCTGCCCAGTGCGGTCGGCTATCAGCCTACCCTGGACAGCGAGATGGGTGAGCTTCAGGAGAGGATTACCACCACCAGCCGGGGCAGCATTACCTCGGTTCAGGCGGTGTATGTGCCAGCGGATGATCTCACGGATCCGGCAATTGTGGCCACCTTTGCCCACCTCGATTCGTCTACTGTGCTCTCCCGCCGCCAGGCAAGTAAGGGATTTTACCCGGCGATCGATCCACTGCAGTCCAATAGCTCCCTGCTCGCTCCCCAGGCTGTGGGAGAGGAGCATTACTGGATTGCCAGCGAGGTGCGTTCCCTGTTGGCACGCTACGAGCAGCTCCAGGATGTAATCGCTATCCTTGGCATGGAGGAGCTCAGCGATGAGGACCGTCAGGCTGTGATCCGGGCCCGGCGCATTCAGCGCTTCCTGACCCAGCCTTTCTTTGTCTCCGAGCCTTTCACCGACATTCCCGGCGTTTTTGTCCAGCTGAAGGACACCCTGCGGGGTTTTCGGGAGATTCTGGAAGGCCGCTATGACCATTTGCCGGAACAGGCATTTTATATGGTGGGCACCATTGATGAGGTTCAAAAGAAAGCCCGCAGATTGGAAAAGCGGGAAAATGAGGTTCAGGGATGATGGAGCTGATCGTGCTTACACCAGAAGAGACCCTGCTGGAAATCGGGGGTGTGGAGCGAGTCCGAATCCCGCTGACAGACGGGGGCAGCCTCGGCATCCATCCCGGACATCATCCCCTGCTGGCTGAAGTTCGGGAGGGACGGGTGGAGTACGGGAAAGAGGAGTACACGGAGTCCGTCCGGCTCCGGGCGGGAATTCTGCGGGTGGCGCAGAACCGGGTGACCATTTACACCAGCGGTTGGGCCGGGGAAGGTGAAACCCAGCCGGATCCACCACCGGACCGTGTGGAAAAAGCCCTGCGCGAGCTGGAGCAGGGATTAGAAGGAAAGGTCTGAGCCCATGAATGAAGGATCGGATCAGTCCCCTGAAAAATTATTCCCCGCCCTGGTTCGGGAAGGGCTTGGTGTGCTCAGCATCGGTTGGGATCTGGCTCTGCCCATTGTCGGCGGAGTGCTGCTCGGTCACTTTCTCGATAAGTGGTTGGGAACAGGATACACCTTCACGTTGGGTTTACTGGTGCTGGGAGTGATAATCGGATACTTTAATCTTTCCCGACTGATCCACCGCCTGAATCAACAGGATCAAAAATGGAAAGAATTGAAAAATAGGGCAGAAGAGGAGAAAGACTGAGTATGAACTGGATCTGGCTGCTGATCGGACTGGGCACGGGATTGCTGATCTGGCTTTCCCAGCGCTCGTCGGTAAAACGGCTGACCCCGATCCGGGCTGCGGCAGCCCGGCGGTCTATTTTGTTGGGTGCGGTACTGCGCTGGACTTTGAGCGCGCTCCTATTGATCCTGGCCTTAAAGCAGGGAATCGGCAGCGGTCTTTTCGCGTTTGGCGGCTTGATGTCCGCCCGCTGGTTGGGGATTTATTCTTTGAAATTTTTTCCCCTGCCGGAAGTTGAATAAAGCTGAGGAGGATTTAAGCTATGCAGGAAGTATTTCCAGAGGTTGTTTTCACCGTGATGGGGATTCCGGTTCGTGATACGGTGGTTTCCTCCTGGGTGATGGTGGCCCTGATCGTTGGCATCGTGCTCCTGTTCCGTCAGTTGAAACCAACTGCGCTGGAAATGGTAGTTGATTTCTTGGCGGATTTCATCCGCGAGATCATGCGCCGTCCTGCAGATCCTTTTTTGCCCCTGATAGGCTCGCTGGCACTTTATGTCGGTGTGGCCAACGTGATCGGCCTGGTGCCATTCTTGAAGTCGCCTACCAGCGATATCAACACACCGATTGCCCTGGCGCTGGTAGTTTTCGTAGCTGTGCATGTCTATGGGGTGCGGATTATGGGTTTTGGCCCGTATATAAAAAGTTTAGCTTCCCCGATTTTCCTGCTTCCCCTGGAGTTGATCAGCCAGGTCAGTCGGACAATTTCTCTAAGTATTCGTCTGTTCGGTAACGTTTTCAGCGCGGAAATTATTATTGCGATTTTATTTGCCCTGGCTCCGCTGATCGTGCCCCTGCCTCTGCAGGGATTCAGTATTTTTACCGGCCTGCTGCAGGCCTATATTTTTGCCGCCCTGGCCGCGGTTTACATCGCAGCCGGTCTCCCAGCCCGGCAGGAAGAATCCGGGGTGGAAGCGGATTCTGACAATCTGGAAACAATTGAACAACTCATTGAAAAAGAATAAGGAGTAGGTTTATGGCTGAAATGGATCCCGGTACCCTGGTTACTATTGTGACAATTATTATTGCTGGATTGGGCATGGTGATCGGTGCCATTGCACCCGCCCTTGCCGAAGGCAGGGCGGTTGTGAAAGCGCTGGAGAGCATTGCCCGTCAGCCGGATTCCGCCGGCGACCTGCGCACCACGCTTTTGATCGCAATGGCGCTGCTTGAGTCCACGGCGATTTATGTTCTGCTGGTGGTCTTGATTTTATTGTTCGCCAATCCGCTGCTGGATCGGTTCTTCTAGGAAAGGAGGGAGAATGCTGAATCTGAATATCCCGACCATCATATTCGAGGTGATCAATTTCCTCGTCCTGACCGGGCTTCTCTACATGCTGCTCTTTCGGCCTATTCAGCGCCAGGTCAACCGCCGGGCAGAAGAAAGACAGAGCCAGCAGGAGGAAATTGCCAGAAAGCTGGCACAGGCAGAATCGATGCGGGAGGAACTGGACCAGCGGCTGAAGAATGTCGACCAGCAGGTAGATGAGATTCTCAGTAAGGCCCAGGAGCGGATGGAGGAGATCCGGCGGAGCACGATTGACACCGCCCGCCAGGAGGCCGAACGGATCATCAAAGCCGCTGCCTCGGAATCCGGCCAGCTGCAGGAAAAGGCGGTCAGCGATCACATGGACGAAATCCTGGATGCCATCCGCGAGGTCAGCCAGCGGGTGATCCGCGAAACTACCCCGGAAGAAGCCCACAACCAGCTCGTACTGGAGCTGAATGACCGCATCTGGCAGCTTGGATCCGGCGAAATGGACCAGGTGCATGCCATACGCCGCTCGTTGGATGAACGGTCGCCCACGGTTTTCGCTGAATCGGCCCGGCCTTTGAATGAAAAGCAGGATCAGGAGCTGCGGGAAACACTGAGCGCGCTGATCGACAAAGAGGTTGACCTGGAAGTGAGCACCATGCCTGAACTGATCGGGGGTTTGCGGGTGCGGGTAGGGGATACGCTGATCAACAATACTCTGGCAGCAAAACTGGATGAAATCCTCAATCAGGCATCGGAAGCGATCCGGGAGAGAATGGAACATGTCTGAGCCCGGGAAAAAAGCGGCATCCGAAGCTCTCCAGGCTTTCCAGGATTTCATCCAAAGTGAGGTGGAGCTGCTGAAAACCAGCTGTAAATCCATGGTGGTAGATTTGGAAAAAGATTTGCCGGAATCAGCAGCCGTGCGCAGTCCGCTCCGGCTGCTGATCAAAGCTGTCCGGGACGCCAGCGGAAAATTTGAAAACAGGGTTGATTTTGAAGATATCGGCACCGTGCATCATGTCGGGGATGGAGTGGCCACCTTGACCGGCCTGCCCCGGGTCCACACCGATGATATGCTGGTCTTTCCGACCGGCGTGCGTGGGCTGGTGTTCAGTCTGGAACCGCGCCAGCTGGATGTGGTTTTGCTCGGTTCTGATGAGGGCATCCGCGGCGGCGATGTGGTCCGCACCAGCGGGGTACAGCTCCGGATCCCGGTCGGTCCGAATTTGCTTGGGAGAGTGGTAAATTCCCTGGGAGAACCGGTGGATGGGGGACCGATTCCGGAACATTCGGGCCTGCGTTTATTGGAACGGGAGGCACCAGGTATCACCACCCGGACGCCTGTCAAAGAGCCGCTCCACACCGGCTGGAAAGTGATTGACGCCCTGATACCGGTCGGTCGCGGCCAGCGGGAGCTGATCCTTGGCGACCGCCAGACTGGGAAGACTACCCTGGCTGTTGACGCCATCCTGCAACAGAAGGACGCTGATGTGGCCTGTGTCTATGTCGCGGTCGGCCAAAAAAAATCCTCGACATTGAATGTGATTGACCGCCTGCAGCAAGCTGGTGCCCTGGAATACACCACAGTGGTGATGGCCGCCCCGGATGATCCACCTGCCCTGCGCTATCTGGCCCCATACGCCGGATGTACCATGGCGGAATATTTAATGGAGCACGAACGGGACGTGTTGATTGTTTATGACGACCTGACCAAGCATGCCAATGCCTACCGTGAATTGAGCCTGCTGCTGCGGAGGCCGCCGGGACGGGAAGCGTATCCGGGTGATGTTTTCTACCTCCATTCCAGGCTGCTGGAGCGGGCAGGCAAGCTAAACCAGGATCATGGTGGAGGTTCAATGACCGCGCTGCCGGTGATTGAAACCCAGCGGGGGAATATCTCCTCCTACATTCCCACCAACTTAATTTCCATCACGGACGGACAGATTATGCTGAACGCTGCTTTGTTCAACCAGAACATTAAGCCGGCAGTGGATGTTGGCCTTTCGGTCTCCAGGGTAGGAGGGTTCGCCCAGACCGAAGCTATGAAAAAAGTGACCTCGGAGCTGCGACTGCAGCTGGCCCAGTATGAGGAAGTGGCCCGCTTTGCCCGCCTGGGCACCGAGGTGGATGAAGCCACCCAGCAGCAGATCGAACGAGGGAAACAGCTGCAGGCGGTCCTAACTCAACCCCCTCATCGGCCAATGTCGCTCAGCGAACAGGTAGTGCTGTTTTACGCTGTCCAGCAGGAGCTGCTGAAGAACCTGGCAGAAAACGAGGTGTCCCAATTTGAATTACGGCTGCTGGATTTTTTTCGGCAGGAGCACAGCGAGATGATGGAAGAGATCGAGCTCAAGCGTGATCTCACTGGAGAGATGGAGAAACGTTTGACCGAGGAGCTGGAAGAATTTCTGAGGTTGGAGCAGGAAAGGAGAGCTGAAAGATGATGAAAATGGTCATGGCTGTGGTGCCGCGGAATGAAAGCGATCAGCTGTTGCAGGATCTGGTGAAAGCGGGATTTTCCGCCACCTTTACCGAAAGCCGGGGGGGGATGCTCCGCCAATCGCAGGAGATGCTCTTTATTGTTGTGGAAACAGGACAGGTTGATCAGGTTCTGGAGATTATTCACGGGGGAGAAAAAGAGCGCGAATTACATACTGCAGAGGAAAAAGAGATCCGCAAAAGCGGACGGGTGGTTTTTGTCTGGCAGATTGATCGGGTGGAGACCTGCTGAACAATGGATGATCCGAGTCGGACCGAGGAGCGGTTGGAGAATATTCAGTCTGTAGAGCCGATTTTAAGCGCACTGCGGACTGTCTCCCAGGCCAGCATGCAGACCGCCAAGCGCCGGCTGCGGGGAGCGGCCCGTTATGGTGAGGATCTGGTGGAGATGGCCTCCTGGCTTCCGGAGAGAGATCAACGGGGGGAATCGGAGCAGGAAGGCAGTACCCGGACCCTGATGGTTGTGCTGGGCAGCGATCGGGGGTTGTGTGGCAATTTTAACGGCGCGGTAGTTGGGGCCCTTGACCGGGAGCTGGCTAATCTGGAAGTGAGTGAGGAACATACACCGGTTTGGACCCTGGGACTGCGGCTCCGTTCTCCGCTGTTCCAGGCCGGGATCCAGCCTGAGCGGGAAGAGCGATTTTCCTCTGGAGCAGCCCCCAATTACCAGCGTGCGTATCAATTAGCAGAGCGGATTGCATCACGGATCCGGGAAGATAGGCTGGACAAGGTGCTGGTATTGTTCAACCGGCTGGTGCGGGCCGACCGGGCCTGGCCGGTGGTTGAGCAACTGTACCCGGTCCAGATAGAAAACGATCAGGGGGATAGAGAGCACTGGCCGCTGCCTATCCTGGAAAGTGATCCAGTAGTTCTGCAGAAGAGGATTCAGCGCCAGGCCCTGGAAGTCAATTGCTACCGTATGATGCTGACATCCGCGGCCGCGGAACATGCCACCCGCTTTCACCTGCTGGAATATGCGGTCCAGAATATGGAGCGCCTGACCGAAGAACTAGAAATGGAAGTCCAGCTGGTGCGGCAGCAGGCGATCACTACCGAGATGATGGATTTGATATCCTCCTCGGGTTTGATTAAGTCCTGAGTAATTGAGAGTTCCTGTTTATCACCTGCATACAGTGAAGACTGACCCCCCTGCCAACATATTTTCGATAGGTTCCAGCCAGCGTCTCGCTGGCGTGAAATAGCAGTTTGTCGCTGGACCGCTCCCGAGACATGCCAGTTTTCAGTGAACGGTAAGCAGTGAAGCGAGGCACAGCCTCGCTTCCAGTTTTGATGTTTTGGTACCATAGGTTGGAGACCATCAAAAATCAAGGGCTAAACTGCAAGGGGGAGATTTTCTACCGTG
>CAZHHT010000144.1:0-7678 GCA_964532455.1 uncultured Anaerolineales bacterium | reverse complement strand
CCACAAGGTAGAAGGCATGCATGAGGTTCCCCTGGATGTTTGCGGCGCTGACAGTCAGGGCGCAATTGGATATTCCCTGCAACAGACCATTCATAATGAATTGAAAAAACGCGGTATTAACAAACCAGCAGCAACCGTTATCACCCAGGTCCGCGTGGACCCCAATGACCACGCCTTCCAGGCGCCTGCCAAACCGATTGGCACCTTTATGGAACAAGCTGAAGCAGTAGCGAAAAAAGATGAACTTGGCTGGAACGTAGCGGAAGATGCCGGTCGGGGTTGGCGCAGGGTCGTCGCTTCTCCACTCCCGGTTGAGATTATGGAACTGGAAGCCATCAAAGCGTTGATCGATTCCGGCACGATTACCATCACCGTGGGCGGCGGCGGCATCCCGGTAATAGAATCTGAATCTGGTGTTGTTGGAACTGCTGCTGTGATTGACAAAGATTTTGCCTCAGCTTTTCTTGCCGTTGAGATAAATGCAGACTTGTTATTGATTTCTACAGCAGTTGAAAAAATCGCCTTGAACTTTGGAAAACCCGATCAAGTTGATCTGGACGAAATGACCGTGGCTGAAGCTAAAAAATACCTTGAGGAAGGAACACACTTCGCAAAGGGTTCCATGGAGCCAAAAATCAAAGCTATTGTCAAATTCCTAGAGAAGGGCGGTAAAGAAGCCATTGTGACCAATCCTGAGAATATTGGACGGGCTCTGCGTGGTGAGACCGGTACGCGAATTATTCCTTAGAGATCACTAGTTTTGCAGGATTTCATAACCTGTGAAATCCTGCATAAATAATAGGATATTGTTCTTAAGTCGTAAGGCAATATTCAAGTATACTAAGATAAATATTAGACAGAATTATATAAAAGGAGGATCTAATCTCAAAGGTAATGCAGGAAAATTAATAAATTTCTATCAAATGTAGAGGAGATAAAATGAGAAAGAAAAGTCTATGGTTAGTTATTAGCCTGATGTTGATCTTGGCCTTAGCCCTGACAGCTTGCCAAACCGATGCTGGCCCCGAAGAAGTTGCTGGTTACCAGATCCCTGCTATTGAGAAAGGGAAATACAATGTGGCATTTGTATACGTTGGCCCTCATGAAGACGGTGGCTGGTCACAGGCGCATGATGTAGGTCGCGTGTATGTGGAAGAAAATGTTGATAATGTGCATACGGCTTATGTTGAACTAGTAGCGGAGGGTGCTGATTCAGAACAGGTGACCCGCTCCTTGGCCCGCAAAGGCTTTGATGTCATCTTCACTACTTCCTTTGGTTTCATGGATGCTTCTGCTGTTGTGGCAGATGAGTTCCCGGATGTGGATATTGTTCACATATCTGGTTTTATGTCCAATGAAGCAAACTTTGGTAACCTGATGGGCGCAATGGAAGATATGAAGTACCTTGCCGGTATGCTGGCAGGATCCCGCACCAAAATGGATGGGAATACCAAGCTTGGATATATCGCAACCTTCCCAATTCCTGAAGAACTGCGGTTGGGTAATGCTTTTGCTCTTGGTGTTCAGGAGACATGCCCTGAATGCACCGTGGATGTTCGTTGGATCTTCACATGGCATGATCCGATTAAAGAGCAGGAAGCGTCCAGTTCCCTGTTTGACAGCGGTGCTCAGGTTGTTATGACTGGTGCAGATACACCTGCACCAGCGCAAGTAGCTCCGGAAGGAAAGTGGGGTATTACCTATGACTACAGTGGTAACTGCAATGTTGATGCCTGCCTGACCTCCATGTACTGGAATTGGGGTCCTGTCTACTCTAAAATTGTTGAAGAATCCCGGGATGGTACCTGGGTTGGCGGATGGGATTATTTTGACGCCGAAGTGGGCGGCATGGGCTTGCTTGGATTCATGGAAGGGGAGACTCTTCAACCCGGTGTAGCTGAATTGCCCGAAGCAGATCTCCAGCTCATTCGAGACACTCTGGCCGCAATGTTGGCGGGTGAATTTGATCGTTTTGATGTATTCTCTGGTCCAATTACGGATAATCAGGGAAATGTTATTCTGGCAGAGGGTGAGAGCCTTGTCCAAGCAGATCTTGATGGGTTTAAGGAATTTGGCAGTGATTGCGAAACATGCATGTACTGGTGGAATGAAAATATCACCGCTGAATTACCTGAACTTGAGTAATTAGGTTTCTATTCTTCCTCAAGGTGGATTATTTTTCCCCTTGAGGAAGATATCTTTATTATCTTGGTCATCTAAAGCTATTATAGATATTTCAATATTTAAGGATTTCCGATATGACTCCAAATCCCCCTGCTGTAGAAATGAAAAATATCGTTATTGCGTTTCCCGGCGTGCTTGCTAATGATCATGTTAACCTGACATTGCAGGAGGGGGAAATCCATGCTTTATTGGGTGAGAACGGGGCAGGCAAAAGTACATTAATGAATGCCTTAGCCGGATTATATAAACCGGTCTCTGGCACAATTCGTGTGAAGGGGGATTTAGTAAATTTTAATTCTCCCCGGGATGCGATTTCAAAAGGGATCGGAATGGTACACCAACACTTCATGCTTGTACCAACACAGACTGTTACAGAAAATATTCTCCTGGGTTTGAAAGAACCGAGGTTTGCGATGTCCTTAAAGAAATATGATCAGAAAATTACAGAACTCCAAGAAAAATATGGATTATTTGTTAATCCTTCAACGAAAATTTGGCAATTATCTGTAGGGGAGCAGCAACGAGTTGAAATTCTCAAGACCCTTTATCGAGGTGCGGATATTCTCATTTTGGATGAGCCAACCGCTGTTCTATCTCCTCGGGAAATTGGTGAATTGATGGAAACGATGCGTTCCATGACAGAACAGGGAAAATCTATTATTTTCATCACTCACAAATTGGGAGAAGTTGTTGATATTGCAGATCGTGTTACTGTGCTTCGGAAAGGTGTCGTAACTGCTGAAGGGGAGTCGATGAAAGGAGTTACTAAAAAGGATCTGGCACATCGCATGGTAGGTCGCGAAGTGGTTTTTACAATTGAACGGGAGAGCCACGATCTGGGTGATATCGTCATGGAAATGGAAAATGTTTCTGCAATTAATAACCGCGGACTTCCAGCGTTAAGGAATGTATCTTTGAATGTGAGAAGGGGGGAAATTCTTGGAATCGCCGGCGTGGGAGGCAATGGTCAGAGTGAGCTAGCGGAAGTAATTACGGGACTTCGTGATTGCACGGGTCGAATTACCATTCAGGGAGAAGTAATAAACAACTATCCACCAATTCAGGCGATAAACCATGGTGTATCTCATATCCCAGAAGACCGGACTGCGGTCGGAACAGCTCCCAGTCTGAGCCTGACAGATAATACGATCATGAAAGGCTATAGGGATAAACCTATTGGTGATGGTTGGCGGATTAATTTTCAGGTTGCTAATGAACATACCAGAAAGCTCAAGAATAAATACAATATCCTCGCACCTAGTATCCAAACTCCTGCTGGAAAACTATCTGGTGGGAATCTGCAAAAATTAATCCTTGCTCGGGAAATTAATTCTGAACCTATATTCATGGTAGCAATGCAGCCTACTCGGGGATTGGATGTGGGGGCTATCGAAGATATTTGGGCTCTCCTCTTGGAACAGCGTCAAAATGGATCAGCTATTCTATTGATTTCAGAGGAATTAGATGAACTGTTCTCCCTGAGTGATCGAATAGCGGTAATTTCAGAAGGTAGAATAATGGGTATTGTTGAGAGTGAAAATGCGGACATTGATCAGATAGGTATGATGATGACAGGGATGCAGCAAGAAAGGGAGTAAACGACCCATGGCAATGCGATTAAGAATAGAGCAACGTGTGAATGTTCCAAAATGGTTGCCACCGACCACATCAATTGGTTCTGTTGTGGTTGCGTTTCTTCTGGGCGGTGTGATATTTAAGATTGTAGGTGGAAAACCACTGCAGGCTTTGAAATTCTTCTTTCAAGCTGTATTTGGAAACTGGGCTGTTTTTTCCGACACAATGGTAAAAGCAACTCCGTTGATCATTATTGGTGTTGCTTGTGCAATCGCATTTAAAATGCGGCTTTGGAATATCGGGGCGGAAGGTCAATTTTACGCGGGAGCTTTTGGAGCGAGTATGGTGGTTTTGGTTCCTTTGATTCCCCTGGATAGTCCCAAAGTGCTGATTATCGTCCTGATGATGGTTATGGGCATGATTTTTGGAGGAATCTGGGGTTTCATACCTGGATATCTGCGGGCTAAGTATAAAGTCAACGAAATTATTACAACCTTAATGCTCAATTACATCATTATCAACTGGAATAATTTTTGGATATTTGATCAATGGAGTGATCGGGGTTTTCAGATGACGGCTACCTTCGATCGGGTCGCCTGGTTACCTAGATTAACAGATTACGCGAAAGAAATCAAAGCCTTATCAGGAGTAACATTGCACCTGGGTGTGGTATTTGGACTTGTTGCGGCGATCATTGTCTGGTGGATTTTTAGGTATAGTCGTTGGGGATATGAAATCAAACTAATTGGTGATAATCCCAATGCGGCCCGCTATGCGGGAATTAATATTTCAAAAAATATCATATTGGTCATGACTTTTTCTGGTGCGCTAGCAGGCTTAGCAGGAATGTCTGAGATAAGCGGGGTTGTCCACCGTCTTCAAGAAAGTATCTCTCCTGGTTATGGTTTCACCGGTATCATTGTTGCCTGGTTAGCGAAGTTAAATCCTTTTGCAATTATTCCAGTATCGGTACTATTTGCCGGGCTAATTGTAGCTGGCCGGGAGATCCAACCAGCCGGAATGTCCTTCTTACTTCAGGGCATTATTCTCTTTATGCTTATCAGCAGTGATGTTCTTCTCCGATATAGGATCATGATTATTAATACTGAAGAGGAGTTAGCATGAACCTGGAAATCATTTTACACGCTGGTATAGCAACTGGATCGGTTCTGTTGTTTGCAGCGATCGGAGAAATTTTCGCTGAAAGATCCGGCATTCTCAATTTGGGCGTTGAAGGAATGATGCTGTTAGGCGCAATGGCTGGTTTTGGGACATCATTAGCAACAAATAATGCCTGGTTTGGTGTATCAGTAGCCATTCTAGCAGGCGGACTCCTGAGCCTGGCACATGGTCTAGTTACGATCCAATTCCAAGCTGATCAGGTTGTAAGTGGTCTATCCTTGACATTTCTGGGAACAGGTTTAGCCCTTGTATTAGGAGAAGGTTTAACGGGAGAAACCCCTCCTCTTTTGCTGGATTACAATATTCCCCTCTTGCAGTCTATTCCATTTCTTGGTCCTGCTCTCTTTAAGGAACATGGTCTTCTCGTTTATATGGGATATATATTTACTCCACTTTCTTGGTTATTTATCCATAAAACACGACCGGGAATGCATTTACGCGCAGTAGGAGAAAAACCGGCTGCCGCAGATACAGTTGGTGTAAATGTTTATGGTCTTCGATATTTATACACTTTTGTTGGAGGTTGTTTTGCGGGTTTAGCAGGTGCGATGATCAGTTTATCTGTATCTCCTGGTTGGTATAGTACCCAGACGACATCGGGACAAGGTTGGATTGCAATCGCGTTGGTTATTTTTGCACAATGGAATCCGTTCAGAGCAGCACTTGGAGGTTATCTATTTGGTATGCTCCGCCGTTTGATATTGGATTTACAAGGACCGAGGATATTATTAGGTTTTGTGAATCCACTATATATTAACTCTAACTATAGTTTCTTCTTAATAATGATTCCTTATCTTTTGACAATTATTGCTTTAATATTTGGTTCCCGAGCAGTTGCTAGAAATAAAACAGGATCCCCAGCTGCTTTAGGAATTCCGTATATTCGAGGTGAACGGGGTCAATAGATAGATTAATATTGATTTCAAAATCAATTCAATTATTGATAAACCCTTCTGCCCAAAGAAGCCAATCAAAATCAAACCTAATTGATCAGAGAAAAAGGATCGATTGTTTTTCCCGTCAAATAAGGGATTATGTTTATGAGCAATTCAAATCAGGAAAAATGGTATTCAAAACTATTTGATGCTTCTTTACCAATATTAGCAACCCTGGCGGACCGGATTGCAGTGATTTATGAAGGGTAGATCATGGGTGTAGTCCAAAGAAATGACGCTCCCTCGGAAAAATTAGGCTTATTAATGGCAGGCGTGAAGGAAGGAGTTTAAGGTAATGGCAAAGTTTATCGGTTATCAATGTTCAATATGCGGGAAAGAGTATAAACCCGGGGAAGTAACATATACCTGTCCGGAGGACAATGGGATCCTGGACGTAATCCTTGACTATCAAGAATTAATGAAAAAATCAACTGCAGAGTTAATCATTAAGAGCGAATATTCTCTGTGGCGTTATTTTCCGTTGCTGCCGGTATCTGATTTAATCGGGGAAGGCACAACCATCCGCTCAGCGGGGTGGACCCCGACCTTTTCACCGCCGCAGTTAAAGAAAGAACTTGGGATTAAACAGCTCTGGATTAAAGACGAAAGCAGCAATCCCACAGCTTCATTTAAAGATCGTGCCAGTGCCATACTGGTGGCACGAGCGAGGGAAATTGGAGCAGAAGTAATAGTTACCGCTTCCACCGGTAATGCGGGAGCTGCACTAGCCGGCATGGCGGCGGCAGTGGAACAGGATTCAGTAATTTTTGCGCCCGAAACAGCGCCTCCTGCAAAGATAGCTCAACTGTTGATCTATGGTGCCCAAGTGATCCTGGTGAATGACAACTATGATGCCGCCTACAAGCTGTCTCTGGAAGCTACCGAGGAGTTTGGTTGGTATAACAGAAATACCGGTTATAACCCATTTACCGCGGAAGGTAAAAAAACAGCAGCCTACGAGATCTGGGAACAGGTATTGCTTTCAAATCAGCTGGATAGGCCATTGTGTGTTTTCGTTTCTGTAGGTGATGGAAACATCATATCCGGTATCCATAAGGGATTTAAAGATCTTTACAAAATTGGACAGATCAAACAGATGCCCCGGATTTTTGGTTGTCAATCGACAGGTTCAGCGGCGATTTATAATGCCTATAAATCTGGCAAGGAAGAAATTATTACAGTATCAGCTGATACCCTGGCCGACAGCATTTCTGTGAATTTACCCAGCGATGGGTTAAGAGCATTGCGAGCCGCCACCCGAACCAATGGGGCTTATATCGCAGTGGAGGATAAGGCGATCTTGACAGCAATTGCTGATTTGGGTAAAGTAGGTATTTTCGCCGAACCTGCTGGAGCGACCTCATTGGCGGGGCTGAAACAGGCTCTTCAGGATGGCCTTGTCGGCGAAGATGATCCGATTCTGGTACTGAATACTGGAAGCGGTCTCAAGGATGTAAAAGCAGCAATGCAGGCCGCCGGGGAAGCACCAGTTATATCGCCGGTGCTGGCGGAAGTGAAAAAGCTTATTCGAAGCTAATGTCATGCGATTGATCCTATCTTATGAAAGGGCAGGTTGATAATGAAAAATAAACCAACATATACAATCATTGCTCCGATCTATAACGAGGTTGAAAATATCCCGTTGCTTTACACAAGAGTTTCTAAGGTGATGGCACAAACCGGTGAACCGTGGGAATTTGTAATGGTGGACGATGGATCTTCTGACGGATCTACCGAAGCAATCCTGGAGCTGAAAGCCCGGGATGAGAAGATCAAACCAGTTATTTTTACCAGGAATTTCG
>CAZHHT010000143.1:0-7689 GCA_964532455.1 uncultured Anaerolineales bacterium | reverse complement strand
TCTGGAAATAATCCAGGTGTGGGCTTCGGGAAACTGAGCTTTCATCATTCCCTAAAATATAATAAATCTTTTCCTGTCCTGGTTTCATATGCTCCAAGTAATCATTGAGGGATGACCATTGATCCGGAATGGTTGTGGTGCGGAAGCGCAGCAGTTCAGATAAATCTTCCCCATTGGAATCCTTTGATGCCACTCCTTCCTTGATGAATTGGCCGAATTTACTCCAGAAATCAAGATAGGTGTCAGGTTTTTTGTTTGCCATTTCCTTCAGTTTTTGTGTTACCTGGTTAGTCAGGATCTTGTTGATTCGATTGATCACAGCAGTGGCCTGAACACTCTCCCGCGATACATTGAGAGGTAAATCTTCCGCATCAACAACTCCCTGAATAAATCGGTAATAAGGGGGAAGCAAATCCTTAGAATACTCTTCAATTAAAATCTTGCGGGCATACAGTTTTAATCCATCTTGTTCCCGAAGAGTAAACATCCCCCGATCTGGCGCAGCAGGGAGATACATCAAGGCATAAATCTTCAGCGGCGCATCAGCTACAAAGTGAATTGTTTCCAGCGGTTGTTCCAGCTCAAGAGTCAGTTGCCGGTAAAAATCATGGTATTGTTCTTCCTCTACAGTCCTGGGATTTTCTCGCCAGATCGCATTCTGACGATTGGTTTGTTCTTCATCTTTATTAACATAAATTGGAAAAGGAATATAATCGGAATGCTTTTTAATGATTTCCTTTAAACGATATTCATCAGCAAATTCAAGCGCATCTTCTTTCAGTTTTACTTCAATAGTTGTCCCCCGGGTCTCTTTGTCCGAGGATCCGATTTCGAAGGTATCCGCTCCGGTTGCAAACCAGCTGGCGGCTTCCTCACCCGGTTTATAACTCCTCGAGGTTACTTTTACCCAGGCTGCAGCCATAAATACCGAGTAGAATCCAACTCCGAATCTGCCGATTACATCAACAAGATCAGAATCATCTCCTTGAGTAGCATCCAGGAATGCCTTGGCACCTGACTGGGCGATGGTGCCGAGATTTGTTTTCATTTCCTCATTGGTCATGCCAATGCCGGTATCAGAAATCCTGAGCAGCCCTTCCTCCTTGTCGATCTCGATCCTGATCTCCAATTCAAGGGAGGGATCCAGTATCTCATGATCTGTCTGCTGAACAAAGCGCATCTGGGTTAACGCATCAGACGCATTGGATAACAATTCCCTGATGAATATTTCTCTTTTGGTGTATAGAGAATTTACAAGGATGTTTAATAGTTGTTTGATTTCTGTTTGAAACGCAATAGGACCGCTGGTATCTTTCAACTTTGGTTCCTGATTGTCATTCATACCTGCCTCCCAAATCAACCTGTTATTCTCATACTTTACCGCATGAATATTAACTTGATGTAAGAATAAATTGAATCAAAAAAACCCGAGCTGATAATCAACCCGGGGTTTGATTTCTCTTTTGTAATCTACTTAAATCTTTTCGCGCCTGACCAGTGCATCAGTCATCCGGATAACTCTGATCATCTGTGGTACATCATGAACGCGGATGATATCCGCACCGCGGACAACCCCTACAGCAACAGCGGCTGCCGTACCCTCAATCCGATCGTCTGGTGGCAAGTCCAGTGTATATCCGATAAATGATTTCCGGGAAGGACCAAGCAAAACCGGATATCCCAACTCTCGAATTTCATCCAACCGATCCAGCAGTTCCAGGTTTTGGGGAACTGTTTTGCCAAATCCGATACCGGGGTCAAGAATTATTTTCTGATCCGGGATGCCGGCTTTGTGAGCCAGGGAGACGCTTTCCAACAGTTCTGCTTTGACATCCTCCACTAAGTTATTGTATTCAACTCCGATATAACGTCCTCCAAGCTGCTCTTTGACGGCGGCATTGCTGGGATTGCTGCGATTGTGCATCAGTATTATCGGTGCTCCGGAAGCAGCAGCGATTTTACCCAACAACGGATCCGCCCGCAGACCCCAAACATCGTTTACGATATCCGCCCCTTCTTTTAGTGCGGCTTCCGCAACTTCAGCTTTATACGTATCAATTGAAATTATAGATTCAAACTCGCTCGCTAACAGGCTGATGAGAGGAAGAACCCGGTCCATTTCTTCCCGGGCGGATACTTGGACTGCTCCCGGACGGGTACTTTCACCGCCGATATCCAGAATATCGACTCCGGATCGGACAAAGTCTCTTGCCAGGCGAAAGGCAGTATCCTGATCAAAATCAGCCAAACCATCTCCGGAAAAACTATCCGGGGTCAGATTAAGGACGCCCATAACATAAGTACGGGTTCCCCATTCAAATGTAAAATCATCAATTTTTAAATTGTCCATATTCATCCCTGGGAAAAATGTTTTTCAGTTATCCCTGTAAAATTATTGTCTTGAATAGCGTCATTAGAAACAGCTTCCTTGGAGGTCCCCTTGGAAACGAGATCTCAAATATCTTAAGTAGGATCTTGATGCATACCTAATATTGTATTGTATAAGTCTAAATCAGAGAATACATCTTGTGAAATAACCGATTTCGTATCTTTTCGTAGATAAATCTGGTAAGAAGAGAATGGCCAGATTCTGTAATTAGCAACAATTCCATGGTTCTGGGGATTATGGTGAATATAAATAATTAGATTGTAAAAATAATCATCCTTTTCCAACAACTTTCTAGAATATCTCCCTTCAAATAAATCTCCAGAGCGATGATATGTCTTGTTGATCGTTTTTACATACGTTCCAAGAAAAGACCTGAACTGATGCCAGGGATAATCGATATTCGTGTATGGTTCTTTTAGTTCATTATGATCTTTAATTTTTAATAACAAATGATAATGGGTTGGAAGCAGGCAGTAAGCGTAAAGATCGGCAATTGGATAAATGTACTTCTTATATAGATCAATAAAATATTTATAGTTGCGTTCTTCTTTGAAAATCGCTTCTTTGTTATTCCCCCGGTGATAAATATGGTAATACTCTCCGTAATTTAATGTTAGATTTGACATCAATACCCCCTTTAATATATAGGATGCGTAATCCTTAAGTAACTCTAAATCTGCAGCTCTCCACAATAATCTAAATGCTTTCTAATCTTTAGAGGATTACGCATCCTTAAAAATCCTATTAAATAACTTCTGCGTTTGGTTTCCGCTTTATAAACTGGCCCTGGCCGCGTTTGCCGAGCCAGTTTTCCTCATCAACTATACATTCACCTCGCAGGAAAACCATCTCAGGGTATCCCTTAAGCTCCCAACCCTCATATAAATTGTAATCCGTCCGCTGGTGGGCAACATTCACCCCGTACTTCAGTTTTTTCTCTGGATCCCAGATCACCAAATCCGCATCTGAACCCGGAGCAAGGGTCCCTTTTTGAGGATAAAGCCCAAATATTTTGGACGCATTTGTGCTGGTATAAGCAACAAACTGATTGGGAGTCAAGTGACCTTTCCCCACTCCCTCGGTCCATAAAATTGGCATCCGGTCAGCCACACCGGGCAGACCATTAGGAATCTTTGTAAAGTCATCCTGCCCCAGTTCCTTCCCTGGAATTTTCACTTCCGCCCCTTCATATTTTATTGCTTTGGTGCCATCAAAAAAGAAAGGACAGTGATCTGTTCCCACTGTTTGAAGTGTATTGTCCGCCAATCCCTGCCAAATCCTCTCGTTATCTACTTCTGTCCGCATCGGTGGTGAACAGATCCATTTGGCGCCGTCAGGCCGTTTGAGGTATTCTTCAGTAAAAAATAGATACTGAGGACAGGTTTCTCCCATTATCTTCACACCCTGTTCCCGGGTATACTGAAGTTGGTCAATCCCTCCGGCTGTATTCATATGTACGATATATAAGGGCGCATCCGCTTGAGCTGCCAGGGCTGCCCCCCGTAGAACTGCTTCCACTGCTCCCCAGGCTGGCCGGGTAGCGGCATGCCAGATCGGCTCCGTGTGTCCGGCTTGAAGGGCTTCCTCCACCAAGACATCAATCACATCCCCGTTTTCAGCATGCATCATAGTCAGCATGCCGTGTTCAGCAGCAATCCGCAGCAATTGAAAGATTTCTCCATCCTGCAACCGCAGCCTGTTGTTGTAGGCTGTAAACACTTTTAAAGTAGTAACACCCTCCTGAATCAACTCCGGGATTTGCGCCGCGACCCGGTCGTTAAAGTTAGTGATATTGAGATGAAAACTATAGTCAATGGCTGCTTTTGGATCTGCTTTATCACGTAAGGCTTGAACATTCCTTAATAGATCGGGGTCTTTATCCTCCACAAAATCCATCACAGTAGTGGTTCCGCCAAATGCGGCGGCTTTATGACCTGTGTAATGATCGTCGGATGAGACCGTGTCAAACATCGCCAGATCCAGGTGGACATGAGGATCGATTCCTCCTGGCATGATGTATTTCCCAACTGCATCTATAACTCTTGCCCCATCTGCCGCCAGATCCTGACCAATCAGGGTAATTTTCCCCTCCTGGATCAGTAAATCTGCCTGATATGTCTCGGTCGCAGAGATAAGCGTTCCATTTTTTATAAGAATTGTGCCCATTGTATTTCCTCTATTCTGCTTGCCTGATTCAATATAGGTTTCCATTCAAATCCGAAAAAAATTATACCCCAGACATCCATCTCTCACCCAGCTGTTGATATCCTTCTAAGGGTACCTGGTATTAACTGAAATCCAGATCAGGTTGATCTTCTCAGGTACGATAGCTATAGATAAAATTTCAAGAGGAGGTCGCAGCAGCGTCTGAAGGGTCCGGGATGCCAAGCAGCGCAGCGAGCACTTCCGATGAGAGCTCATCAAGGTAATCCAGCTCCAGCTGGTAAGCGGGGATATGACTTCCGCGATCCCGTAATGCCTTCCATAATCTTCTTCTTTCTCCTGGTCGGACAGTCAGATCGGTTAATTTTCCTGCCCTCCGGAGGTACTCACCAGTTGTATATAAAAATGTGAATCGTTTCCACTCACCTGCCAGGATCGGATGCGGCAGCACCTGAATAGGGCCCAGCTGTACTTTAAAATATTCTTCATCTGCCCGGGGATGATCCACTTCTTCCCTGAGTAGATCAATCCTGGTAGTCAGCTCGTGCCCTAGAACCGACGCAAGTAATTCAATCCTCCATTTCCGATCTGAAAAGGATGCCGGCTGATAAAAAGCCAGGAAATCCACATTTAATATTCTGGGAGCCGTCCTGATTGGAATACGATACCAACCGAGTACCCGGGCAACCTGCAGATCCTCTGGTGTGGGAATAATAGCTACCAGGATTAACGCAGATGGAGACAAATACGACATATTCATAATCTCACCCCTTATGTATTTGTTATCTCAATAAATTGAATGTGAAAACCAGGATAAAACCAGTTTTCCCCCTTCATGGACTATTATACCGCTAAAGTTCGACGATCCGGAATCCTTGAAGGACCCCGGATCGTAAACCACTTTTTAAATTAAACCAACTTTATCATTAAACTCATTTATGAGCTCATCGATTTCCGGAATTTGTTTCTGGAAATTAGTCCAGTAATCCTTGTCATACCACTGTGATTGAATCTCCTCATAGGTTTTACCTTGTTGTTCAACCCAGGTAAAATACTTTAAGTTATGAACACGGCGCTTATCCTTGTAAGTCAGCTCCTGCAGATTATTACGAGAAATCCCTTCCAGGTACCGGGCACTGGTGCGGGCGGCATCCATTTCTGTGTATTCCCCAATTTCCTCATGCATTTCTTTGAGGCGGCTTTCATACAGTTCCATGGAGTCTGTCCAGACAGTCAGGATGACATCATTGGCATCCATTTCATAATATTTAGCCATTTTAATTGACATCAAGGTATTAGCGATACTGGAAAAGCCCAGCAGATCCAATTTTCCAACCAGATCTTCCGGAACTCCCTGATTTACCAGGTACTTCATTCCAGCGGGCTCATTAAACAAGCGGGCTAGATTTACCACAGCATTATCATCAATGGCCATTATCATATCGGTATTCTTCATGTTGTGTATCCAGGGAACATGTTTGTCTCCAATACCCTCAATACGATGAGCGCCATAGCCATTTTCCATCAATGTTGGGCACTGGAGCGCTTCTCCCGCAACCACCTTGCTAGAAGGGTAGATCTGTTTCATATAATCACCGCAGCCAAGTGTTCCCGCAGAACCTGTGGTTAGAGTAAGCCCCTGGTATTCATCATTTGGTCCCATAACTTCCTGCAGGACCTCTTCCATCGCATGACCGGTGATGTCGTAATGCCAGAGGTAATTGCCGAATTCATCAAACTGGTTAAAGACAAAGATGTTATCGCGGGTTTTCCGAAGCTCCCAAACTTTATCATAGATCTCTTTTACGTTGCTCTCAGATCCTGGCGTTGCTATCACTTCCCCGGCTACATTGGCCAGCCAGTCAAACCGTTCCCGGCTCATACCTTCGGGAAGGATTGCGATTGATTCACAAGTCAACAAAGATGCATCATAAGCCCCGCCGCGGCAGTAGTTACCGGTGGACGGCCAGACTGCCTGGTGGTACGTGGGGTCAAACTGTCCGGTTATCAACGGGGGGACTAAACAACCGAAAGTTGCACCAACTTTGTGCGCTCCAGTGGGAAACCATTTACCGACCAAGGCAACAATCCTGGCATCCACACCGGTCAGGCTGGAAGGCAACTCAACGTAATTCACACCGCCGTATCCGCCACCATCTGCGACTGGTTCATTTTTCCAGGTGATGCGGAACAGGTTCCGGGCAGTGATATCCCAGAGACTGATTTTCTTGAGTTCTTCCTTAACACTATCAGGAATCAAGTCGGGTTTTTTCATTTGTGCAAAGGTTGGAATGATGATATTCCGTTCCTTTGCCCTCTCCACTGTGCGTTCTAATTGTTTTTTATTAATTCTAAGGTCAATCATTTTTCTTTCCTTTCCAATCGAATAAATATTAATTTACATACAAACAAATCTAACTTCGATTATTGATCTATCTTCTTACTCCTCCACCTCCATATTCTCCCGGGTTATATATAAAGGACGACCCTTGGCTTCGTCGTAAAGCCTACCAATATACTCACCCAGCAGCCCCAGTGAAATCAGCTGCACACCGCCCAGGAATAAAACTGCGATTAATGTGGTTGCCTGACCCAAAAAAACCTGAGACCCAGCCAACCGGAGAGCAATTACAACCAGGATGGAGATGATGCTGATACCGGCTGCAATAAAACCCAGATACATTGCCAGCTGAAGAGGAAAATATGAGAAACCCGTGATGGCATCGCTGGCAAAACGGATCATTTTTTTCAAAGGATATTTGGTTTCCCCCGCAAATCGCTTTTCCCGCTCGTACTCCACTCCAGTTTGCTTAAATCCTACCCAGACCGACATCCCCCGCAGGAAGCGGTGTTTTTCCCGCATCCTGTTTAAAACCTGGACAACTTTTCTATCCAGCAATCGGAAATCTCCTGTGTCCATAGGTATATTCACATCCGTTATCCGCTGGATAAGCCGGTAAAATGCGGATGCAGTGAAGAGTTTAAACCAAGTTTCACCTTCCCGCTTAGATCTGACAGCATAAACTACTTCAAAACCTTGCTTCCATTTCTGGATTAAATCAAGAATCACTTCCGGTGGATCTTGCAAATCAGCATCGATAATAATCACAGCCTCTCCCTTGCTGTAATCCAGACCG
>CAZHHT010000142.1:0-7723 GCA_964532455.1 uncultured Anaerolineales bacterium | reverse complement strand
TTAAGCGAAATAAGCTTGTTCCCCACCACTCGCCTTACTTTTGGGACAGCCCCTTGTTGTTTAAATAAGGAAGTGACCCGCAAAGGAATCGAACCTTCAACCTACTGATTAAGAGTCAGTTGCTCTGCCAATTGAGCTAGCGGGCCGTAGTGTAACCGCAGGAAGATTATACAACATCCCTAAATAGGGTGTCAACCGGGCAGCTCTTACTCTGCGAGCTGATTAGTTTTCTAGCTCAAATTCGCTGGTGAAGGTTAAACACGGCTTTAAGGTAGCCAGAACCGAGCAGTATTTATCTTCTGAGAGCTGCATAGCCCGCCGCATTTTTTCTGGATCCACGTCACCCTTGATCCTGTACTTAAAGTGGAGCGAAACATAGGGGTAGGGTGCTTCTTGGCTCTGTTCCGCGGATACATCTACTTTAAGATCTTTCAGCGGCTGCTTCCCTTTTTCCAGGATCTGGACCACATCATAAGCGGAGCAGGCGGCCGCTGCCAGCAGCATCAGATCAGAGGGATTGATCCCTTGGGCATGAGGTTCATCTTCCCGCTGATAACCGATAGCAAGTGAATTTCCCAGATGGTCGGTACCCACAAACATGCGGGAGCGCAGCCATTCCATTTGAACTTGTTTGGTTTTTGTTTCCATGATACTGTTCCTTAGTTGATTTTCTTGAAGATTTACAGCTGTCATTATACTCTTGTGAAATAGATTGAAGATAAGATTTGTGTTTAATTAATCAGGGCTCCCGGAGCCTTGGATTTGAGGTCCTTTTAATGGACCTGGTTCCTTAAAATTGAGGGTATACTCAAGATGTATCTGGAATCCGATATGAAAAAAAAGAAACAACAAAAGAAATGGGAAGAGGAGATACTCAAACCGGGGCTGGATAAGTTTCCAGAGAGGAAAGAGAGTTTTACCACCAACTCCGGGATTCCACTGCCAAGAGTAGCTCTACAGGCAGAGGATCAAACTTTCGCAGAACGCCTGGGATTTCCCGGGGAGCAGCCCTATACGCGGGGTGTTTATCCCACCATGCACCGCGGCCGGTTGTGGACCATGCGCCAGTACGCTGGCTATGCTAGCGCAGAGGAATCTAACCGCCGCTATCGCTATCTGCTGGAACAGGGACAAACCGGGCTCTCGGTAGCTTTTGATCTTCCTACCCAGATTGGTTATGATGCCGATCATCCGCTCGCTGCCGGAGAGGTTGGCAAGGTGGGTGTGTCCATTTCATCCCTGCGGGACATGGAAGTGCTTTTCCAGGACATTCCTCTTGATAAAGTCTCCACCAGTATGACCATTAACGCCCCAGCAGCTATTTTACTAGCTATGTATATCGCTGTAGCCAAAGGACAGGGCGTAGATCCAAAAACATTAAGGGGCACTGTACAGAACGATATTCTCAAAGAATACATCGCTCGCGGAACCTATATATTCCCTCCGCAGCCTTCCATGCGGTTGATAACGGACCTGTTTCAATACTGCCAGGCTGAAGTCCCTAAATGGAATACTATCAGCATATCCGGATACCATATCCGGGAGGCTGGATCAACTGCGGTACAGGAAGTAGCATTTACCTTGGCCAATGGGGTCGCTTACGTAGCCGCTGCAGTAGACTCCGGGCTGGATGTGAACGGATTCGGCCAGCGCTTATCGTTTTTCTTTAATGCCCATAACGATTTTCTGGAGGAGATCGCTAAATTCCGGGCTGCCCGGCGATTGTGGTTCTCTTTGATGGGTGAACGTTTTGGAGCGACTCATCCTGATGCTTTAAAGCTGCGTTTTCACACCCAGACTGCCGGATCAACCCTCTCCGCCAAGCAGCCGCATAACAATATTGTCCGGGTGGCACTGCAGGCATTGGCGGCTGTATTGGGTGGCACTCAATCCTTGCACACAAACAGCATGGATGAAGCCCTGGGTTTACCCACACAGGAAGCAGTCCAGATTGCCCTGCGTACCCAGCAGATCTTGGCTGAGGAATCTGGGACGGCTAATACCATAGATCCCCTGGGTGGATCCTATCTGGTTGAAGAGCTCACAGATGAAATCGAATCCCGTGCCCGAGAGTATTTGGAGGAGATCGACAGGCAGGGCGGGGCTCTGGTTGCCATTGAAAACGGCTACATCCAGGGAGAAATCCAGGATGCAGCTTACCGGCAGCAGCTTGCGCTTGAGCAAGGGGAGATTCATCAAGTGGGTGTGAATATTTATCCTCTGGAAGAAGATTTACCGCTGGAGTTGCTTTCGGTGGATCCAACTTTGGAAAAAGAACAGAAAAAACGTCTCTCCCAGCTGCGGAAGCAGCGGGATGGTTCGTGTGTAGACAGACTATTGAATGATTTACAGGAAGCTGCTCGGAGCACTGAAAACCTGATGCCGCTTCTGATTGATTGTGTGGAAGGGGATGCCACGTTGGGGGAGATTACCGGCGCACTGCGTGAGGTGTGGGGCGAGTATCGTCCGCAGGGGTGGTTTTAGAAGGTAACAAAGACCTCCGAGGTCGATACGACCTCGGAGGTCTTAATCCTATACTATAATAATTCTATGACAGATCTCATACGCCTTAATCATGTTGCTGTGCTGGTAGAAGACCTGGTCCAGGCGTTAAGCTTTTGGCAGGATCAGCTGGGCTTAATTCTGGATCATGTGGAAACAGTTTCCAGCATGGAAGTGAAAATTGCTTTCCTGCCATTGGGGGAAAGTGAAATTGAACTGGTTCAACCCACAACCGAAGATTCCGGCTTGGCGAAATTCTTGAAGAAGCACGGTCCAGGACTGCACCACATCTGCATCGAAGTGGAGGATATCAATGCCAAACTAGCTGACCTGAAGGAGAAGGGCGTACGCTTAATTGATGAAGAACCAATCACCTTGGACGACGGAAGGAAATTGGCGTTTATGCATCCCAAAAGCGCCGGGGGAGTGTTGATTGAGCTGTATGAGCTCCCAGGAGAACGGACATGATTGCCAGGATTAAGGAATTTCCACCCCAGGGATGGATTGGGCTGGGATTAATTTTGATTTTCTGGCCGCTGAATTGGTTTGTGCTGGGGGACAGAACAGGACTGGGTTTTTTCCCACTCTGGTTGGGATATATCCTGCTGATGGACGGAATGGTATTTCTCAGGAAACGGAGCTCACTTCTTTCCCGGAGCTGGTGGAGGTTTATTCTGTTGTTTCTGCTCTCTATTCCGTTGTGGTGGGTATTTGAAGGGTTAAACCACCGATTACAGAATTGGGTTTATCTGGGACGGGACTCATTTTCAAATCTGGAGTATGCGGTACTGGCTAGTTTGAGTTTTTCTACTGTCATCCCCGCGGTTCTGGAAAGCGCGGAGTTCGCTGGCAGCTTTTCATTTTTGTCCCGGCTGCAGTGCGGTCCCAGATTAGATCCTGGACGCGGGATAGAAATCGCGGTTTTCCTGAGCGGGTGGCTGAGTTTAACAGCGTTATTGCTGTGGCCGAAGCACTTTTTTCCCCTGGTGTGGTTATCAATTTATTTTATCCTGGAACCGATTAACATCTGGCGGGGAAACGATTCCCTGGTGTCCTGGCTGAGGAAAGGAGATTGGCGTCCTATAGGGGTGCTTTTTGTCGGAGTCTGGATCACTGCGTTTTTCTGGGAGATGTGGAATTTCAATTCTTATCCCAAATGGATTTATTCGATTCCTTACGCTGACTGCTGTCACCTTTTTGAAATGCCCCTGTTAGGATACGGAGGATATTTACCGTTTTCGCTTGAAATCTTTGCCTATGTCCAGCTTTGTTTGGGTTTATTGGGCTTAAATAATTACATTCAACTTCATTGGGAGGAATAATAAATCATTATATTGACATACGGATTTAAAGTTGAATTCAAAAATCCAAATTACTTTATATACTCACCCACCGCCGCAACCAGCGTTTCCAACTCCTCCCGGGTGTTGTAGCCCTGCACCGAGGGACGGATGAGCCAGCGGTTTTCCCATTTGATAACGGGAATTTCAATCCTGTGCTGGCCATACAGCCAGCTTTGCAACTTTTCGGGGTGGCATCCCGGCTGCAGTTCGGCGGCGCCCAACTGGATGTAATTCCTCGGATTTTCCCCGTAGATCGACGGCATTCCTGTCAACGTTTCGATTCGCACCAGGGTTTCTGAAAGCAAGGTTCGACATAAACCCCGGATATTATCCCATTTGTGGTCTTCCTGGAATTGGATTGCCGCCGGTACACTCAAATAGGCCGCTGGATCTTTCGTGCCCCACCATTCCAGAAGTGCCAGGATACGGGAATCGCTTTCATAAGGGCAGTTCTCCCCCCAGCCCCAGCTGACCACCAATGGCTCAATCAGCTCCTGACGTTCCGGAAGGACATAGAGGAAAGCCGATCCTTTAGGTGCTAATAACCACTTATGGCAGTTTCCGGTATAAAAATCTGCCCCGATTTCTTCCAGGTTTAGGTCCAGCTGACCCGGGGCGTGTGCCCCGTCAATCAGGGTCAAGATACCGGCATCCCGGGCTTTCCGACAGATTTCTTCTACTGGAAGGCGCACAGCAGTGGGGGAGGTGATTTGACTCAGGAATATTAACCTGGTGTGATTTGTCACACCTTGCCATATCCTGTCAATGATTTCCTCCGGGGACGGCAGGGGAAGGGGGATTTCCTGCCGGACAACCTTTAATCCCGTTTTCCTGCTTATAAAGGACCAGACATTATCGCAGGCTCCATACTCGTGGTTGCTGGTCAGCACTTCATCCCCTTTTTGAAAATTAAAGGACCGAGCGATGATGTTCACACCGAAGGTGGCATTGGGGATGAAAACCAGGTTATTCGAATCCGCGCCCAGGAAGGCAGCCAGCTGGTGACGAGCTGACCGGAAATTTTTATGAAAATCCCTGATAAGGAATTTTACGGGCTGGGTTTCCAGTTGTCGCTGCCAGCCCTGATAAGTATCAAAAACTGGTTTCGGTGTCGCTCCGAAGGAGCCGTGATTAAGGAAAATCACCTCAGGATCAAGTAAAAATTGAGAATGAAGGTTGTTCATAGAGTTTCTCTTTAGGGTATTGGATAGGTAGTTAAAGTACGGTATAATTGTAAATCATGGCCTCAGGAATGGATAGCAGGGTTTTCCCTTGCTATTTTTTTTGTAAACCAGATCGGAAGGAAGTGCAATGCCGCGGTTGGCGACTACTTCCTTTCTTTAGGTAATATCTAAAGAGGATAATTAAATAAGGAAGAGTCAATGTAGGTTAACTCTTGCCCGGTTGATCTTTGGGCAGGAGAGCAGGGGAAAAAGTTATGGCAATTAAGGTTTCGAACAAATTAAACAATGCTTTTGAAGGTGCACTCGCTGGAGGAGGGGATCCAGCTACCTCACCGCTTTATGTATTCGGACCGTTCTTAAAGCTGATTGTGGTTGCCGGAGTTGCCCGGGTAACCTTTGGCGCGTCAGTCTGGCTGGTAATTATCACCATTATGGTGGTTTCCGCTGTGTACCGATTGGTGATGCGATGGGTCACAGATGGCAGTGGGGGCAGCGGCTTATGTGAAGAGGAATTTGGCAGCTGGGCTGTAAAAATCAATGCGTCAATCACTTTTGTGGAATATACTCTGACCTTTTTGGTCAGTATGGCCGCCATGGTCACTTTTATTGCTGACCGTTTTCCAGTGTTGAATAGTACGATTTTTGGCATTCAATACCGCACGTTCGCGGCCATCGCTCTCAGTATTTTGACTGGGTGGCTGGTAAATCGGGGCCCTAAAGTTGCTGCACGCACCTTTGGACCTGCCACAGCAGGAGTAATGGTGTTACTGTGGGTGATGATTGGCGCGACACTTTGGCAGCGCGGATTTCAGTTACCTGACTTTAACCTTGCAGCTTTTCAGGGAGAATATTTCCACTTCACCCTGGCGGGGTATGTCCGCATCCTCGCGGTAATGACAGGAATCGAGGTATTTGCCAATCTTGTGGCGGCCTATGAGGGTACTGATGAAGTCCGAAGCAAACGGGCGTTTAATAGTTTATTGATCATCATGGGCACCACAGCCGCAACCATGCTCATTGTTGGTCCGGTTATCCTGGATATTGCTGATCCGACAAACTATGAAGTATCCGTATTCACCCAAACCATGGATGTTCTGCTGCCCTCTCCTCTGCCAATTCTGGGGACGATTGTAGGCATCGCCGTGTTGATGTCTGCCTCAGCCGCCAGCGCGCAGGGTCTGCAGAACTTGGCCCTGGGGTTGAAAAAGCGCAATTATATTCCACCCAACATGGGTCAGCAGAATGAATATGATGTGGCCGATAAACCGGTCTGGCTGGAAGTTAGCATCGTCTGTTCGGCATTTTTGTTATTTGGCACCAATGAGGAAACTTACTTGGCTCTCTATGCTGCCGGTGTGTTTATTTTATTGAGTATGACGGGGTGGGCGGTAACCAAACGCCTGATCCGCCAGACCCGGGAAAACTTTACAATAAGGAAAGCACTGTTTATTCCGGGAACAGCCGTTGCAGCTGTGCTCACTACAGGGGCAACGGCGATCATCTTTGAAGAGCGTTTTTTCGAGGGAGCCTGGACCTATTTAATGTTCATTCCGATTCTTTTTATTGGGTTCAGTATCTCTAGGTCTATGCTGGGGGAACCGGATCCCGTACTGGATTACCTTGGTGGTCTGGACACAGCCCTGCTGGCTGGTTTTGGCTTTGGCCAGATGGCTCTTGTCACAGCTGCTGTTGGTGGGACACCGAAGGCTGCACCTGAAATAACCTGGGACCCTGAACCGATAGAAAGAAGCCACTGGCGCACTGAATACAAAACCATCAATAAGATTGCAGTCCTGCTGGACGGATCTGTATATGCCGCCCAAGCGCTGCCGGCTGCTAAGCGGATCTGCAGAGCGACCGGCGCCTCGATGACGTTGCTCTCCGGAGTGAAATCCTATTCTCATGGACCACAGGAGCAATTCAATGCGGATTTAGCTGCCCGAGAAATTTATCTGGATAGTATGATAGAACAGCTCAAAGCCGATGGATTTGAAGTGGATAAAGCAGTCCGGAGAGGATCGATTGCCGAAGTCACCCAGGCCTATGTAGAATCGGCCGGGATAGACCTGGTAGTCACCACCACTCGGGGAAAATCCGGTAAAAAACACTGGATGAGCGGAGGTGTAAGTTCAAAGCTGATGATGAAGCTTAATATCCCGGTTTTCCTGGTGCAGGGTGATCAACCAAAGGATCTGGGGAGAAAACCTGAACGTATGTTGGTGGCGCTGGATGGATCGATTGCCTCCGAAAAAGTACTGCCTTATGCCCGGACGCTGGGACAGGTTTATGATAGTGAATTAACTTTGCTCTCGGTTCCCCAAATTCCAGAAACAGAAAATTACCGCGCTCCGGCGGATGTTGTAGAACATTTACGCGCGGAGGCGGAAGCCAAAATGAAGGATTTCCTGGATGCAGTTGCCCGCTCTCTGGAGAAAGACGGCTTACGGGTTTCCACCCTGGTAAAAGGATCCCGCCCGGCAACTACTGTCGTGGAAACAGCGGAAGAAGATGACTACGGATTAATTCTGCTGACCTCAAATGGCAGGGGAGCTTTTGATCGCATGATGCTGGGCGCTGATTCTGAACGGGTGGTGGGAAGCACCAATCGCTGTGTGCTGATGATGCCTTCGAGAAATAATTATTGGCTCTACTGAAAAAAGGGGGGTAAAAAGCAGCAAATCTTAAGAAATTAAC
>CAZHHT010000141.1:0-7752 GCA_964532455.1 uncultured Anaerolineales bacterium | reverse complement strand
CCTTTTTCTTCGAATTTCTTTTATTAAACTGAAAAGGGGCTGACTTTTCAGACAGTCCCTTTCCAAGGTCATAAATAAAAACGGAGCTGGAAAATTCCAGCCCCGTTTTCTTTTAGAGATAATCGGCAATGACTTATTTCTTTCTCATCCCTTGTGCTTGCGTGCCAGCCGCAGCAGAAGCGATGCCTTTACCCATGAGACTGTCCACTGGATAAACAATCACCATTCCGCTTTCCTCTTTGGACATATCCAGCAGGGCCTGAATCTGGCGAAGTTCCATTGATCCCTCTCCCCCGGATAATATTTTGGAGGCTTCCGCCAGGGAATTAGCCACACTCACTTCCGCGTCAGCCTGTATCTGTTTGGCTTTGGCAGATCTTTCAGCACGGGCAATCACTGCCAGCTCCTCAACCAGGGAGGGCGGTGTGCCTACATCGGTGATGCGGACCGCTCGAACGTTAATGCCATAATCTGAGGCTGCGGCATCGATGATTTTCTTCAGATCTGCGGCTATTCTTTCGGTTTCGCTCAACAACGGACGCAGGTCATTGCCGCCGATGGTGCTTTTCAAGGCTTCCATGGAGGCCCATTCGGTGGTTTTCCAGTAATCCTGGACTGCGATGGCTGCCTTCTCAGGATTTTCAATTTCCAGCTCCACAGCTGCAGTGACATCTATGGGGATATTATCCCGGGTGAGGGTTTTGGTCGCTTTCACCTCATAGGTTGTGATGCGGATATCCAGGATCCGGGCCACGGAATAAATAAAGGGCGGAATGACAAACAAACCGGGACCCCGGGTGCCCACAGATCTGCCTAACCGCAGCAGGACCAGACGTTCCCATTGAGGAAGGATAAAAAACATTCCGGCGATAATATTTACTAGCCAAAAAATAAATATGGTTATTACCCCGCCAATTAGCAATTGATTAATGTTGGATCCGCCCCAAGCCCTGGTGAAACTTCCCAGGGCAAAGATCAGCCACAAGGGAACGAACACCACCAGGCGGATAAAATTCCGAATAAACACCTGGACGGGATTTTTAATGATCGACATGGTTTCTCCTTTGATAAGTTTAACGGTTTAACAGAAATAATGCCGGGATGCCGGGTCAGTCCTAACTCTTGCCGAAAAATAACTTTGTTCCACTTCATATTGTACTGGAGAAACAGGTGAAAAGATCTCCTCCAGTAATTGATGAATGCAGATTTAGGGAATGAATGGTATTCAAATTATCCCGAAACGAATTACCAGGGTTTTCACATGGATATATACGGAAAAATAAACAAAAAGTTGCGCTGCCCATGTCCCAGGCAAAATCAGAATATTAAAAAAATCCTTATTTCTCTCCATGATAAAATAGCTTCATGGATTTATTTGATCACGCCCTGGAACAGGACCTGAAAAAGAAGGCTCCCCTGGCAGCCCGGCTGCGTCCCCGCACCCTAGCTGAATTTGTGGGTCAGGAAGACATTGTCGGGGAGGGCAAACTGCTCTACCGGGCCATCATGGCGGACCGCCTGTTTTCCTCACTGATTTTCTGGGGGCCGCCCGGGACCGGAAAAACCACCCTGGCAATGGTCATCGCCAATCATACTGAGTCTCATTTCACCAGTCTCTCAGCTGTGATGGCTGGCAAGGCAGATCTTCGGCGGGTCATTAAAGAAGCCAACGATCTGAGAAAGATGTACCAGAAACGTTCCATCCTTTTTGTGGATGAAGTACACCGCTGGAATAAAGCCCAGCAGGATGGGTTGCTGCCTTATGTTGAAAATGGCACCATAACCCTGATTGGCGCAACCACCGAGAACCCCTACTTTGAAGTCAACAGCGCCCTGGTATCTCGTTCGAGAATCTTCCAGATGAAATCTCTCACAGATGAAAATACCAGTACCCTTTTACATCGGGCTCTGGAGGATCAGGAGCGCGGTTACGGGGATAAGGAGATCAAGTTGGATGAGGATGCCGAAGCGCACTTGATCCTGGTAGCTGGGGGTGACGGGCGGAACGCCTTAAATGCGCTGGAGTTGGCCGTGGAATCCACCCTGCCGGATGAGGAGGGGGTCATTCAGGTGACCCTGGATATTGCCCAGGATTCTATCCAACGCCGGGCGGTGCTGTACGATAAAGATGGCGATGCCCACTACGACACTATCTCTGCTTTTATCAAAGCGATCCGCGGTTCAGATCCCGATGCCGCATTGTACTGGCTGGCGAAAATGCTCTACGCTGGTGAAGATCCCCGCTTTATCCTGCGGCGCCTGATTATCTCTGCTGGAGAAGATGTTGGCCTGGCAGACCCGATGGGTTTGGTGGTAGCCAATGCTGCTGCCCAGGCATTTGACTTTATTGGATTGCCGGAAGGTATCTACCCGATTGTTGAAGCTGTTTTATATCTCTCCACTGCGCCAAAATCCAATTCTGCCAGCGCCTATTTTAAGGCGTATGACTTGATTGAAAAATCCAGCCGAACCGGGGTACCAAACCACCTTAAAGACCCCAGCCGTGACCGCAAGGCCCTGGGCCACGGACAAGGTTATAAATACCCGCACGCACACCCGGATCATTTCTTACCCCAGCAATACCTGCCGGACGATTTACTGGGGACCTACCTCTATCATCCTTCCACCCAGGGATATGAACCTGAGGTGGATGAAAGATTAACCCGCTGGCGGGAAGCGCAGCGCAAAGTTCTTAACATCAAAACCACAGAAGACATACCGGATCTGACTGAACAGGAAATCCAATCCATCAAAATACGCCATAAAAAAGGCCCGAAGTAAATCCTTTCCCAAAACTCTTTTGATATGTAGACCTTTCTGATCAATGCTTTTAATGGAGAATTCCATGTCCCCTACTACTCCCCCTGATAGTGAATTCAAATTGGCGCTGCTGGGATTCGGCAACGTCGGGCAAGCTCTGGTTGAGCTGCTGCTGGAAAAAGAACTAACCCTGAAGGATGAGCTGGGAATTATCTTCCGGGTGGTAGGCATCGCCTCCGGCAGTCACGGCGCCGCTATTAATCCGCGGGGGTTTTCCCTGCCGGAACTGCTTCAAGACTACCGGAATGGAGTTTCTTTGAATGAGTTTTCTGAACTGCCAATCTCGGACAGTCAGGAATTTATCCAGCGCTGTGGGGCCAACTTGCTGTTTGAAACCACCCCGGTTAACTATCAAACAGGCCAACCCGCCCTGGATTTCATCCGGCAAGCATTGGAAGGGGGAATGCATGTTATCACGGCCAACAAAGGCCCGGTGGTCCATGGGTACCGGGAACTGACCCATTTAGCAAAACGCTGCGGATTATCCTTTTTGTTTGAGTCATCTGTTATGGATGGGGCTCCGGTTTTTTCAATCGCCCGCTGTGGACTGCCTGGCGCAAAAGTGACTGCCTTATCCGGTCTGCTTAATTCCACCGCGAACCTGATCCTGACCAGAATGGAAAATGGTGAGAGTCAGGAAGAAGCCATTGCCCATGCGCAGTCAATCGGAATTGCTGAAACTGATCCCAGTGGAGATATTGATGGCTGGGATGCAGCGATTAAGGTTGCCGCACTGGTTACTGTCCTGATGGATATTCCCTATACCCCGGACCAGGTAGACCGGATCGGGATCCGGACTTTAACCCCGGATTTGATCCGGGAAGCAAAAGAAAACGGTCAGCGCTGGAAGCTGGTCTGCAATGCCCGCCGGGAAGATAGCGCCCCCGGGGGGATTATCGCTTCAGTTCAACCTAAAAAAATCAGCCCGGAATCTCATTTTTTCAACGTGATCGGAACCTCAGCCATTCTTGAAATTGAAAGTGACGTGCTGGGAAAATTGTCACTGATTGAAGAAAATCCTTCCCCACGGACCACTGCTTATGGTATATTAGCAGATTTTCTAAACGCGGTGAATCACCCCCTGCCCTAACAACAGTTTTTCTTATTTTTCCCGGGGAACCCGAATCTGTTTAAACCTCTCCACCTCCATTATCCTGATCTTGTTTTCTCTTTTACCCCAAACTTATTAACACTCCTATCAGCATACCTAGACCAATACCAAGGGGGATGTCGTTTAAAGCCGCACCAACACCGGCCCCGATGACAAAACCAATGCCAATCCAACTTGCGGGTCATTTCTGCAGGGGTGTTTTTTGGTCATTCATCTTTCCTGTCCTGTGGAATTTTCTACTTAATAATCGGATTGAACCCCCTTTATGATCGCCAGCAAGATATCTGATGCTTGTTCAACCAAGATTGAACAGGGCTGTTCCCCCTGGGAACCAAATTTTTCTGCCCTGAGTTCTCCACAGATCAGGGAATCAAATCGCTCTCTAAAACAATCCCTGTATTTCGCTGCCAATTCCTGGCAGATCTGGTCATCCTCTTCTGAATCTGTTCTACCGTATAATCCACCGATAATCATCACCCCGGCTGAAAAAGCGCCGCAGTTATCCATGTAGGTGCTCCCGATTCCCCCAGCAAATCCAGATGTCATCCGGATTTCGCGGTCATTCAGTGGTCCTAATAAATGTTCGCCCACGGCGATCATTACAGATTCAGCTCAATGGAATCCTTTTTCAACCAGCTCACCAGCCTTTTTAGCTGGGCTCTTTTTTCCCATATCCCTTTCCTAATTTCCTGCTTTATGGTTTCTACTAAGGAAAACATTAATCATTAAGTTTCTTGATAACCTCTCCACTCTATCTTTCCCCTAACCCTCAATTTCAATCACTGCCCCGACACCCACGCTGATAAAGTTTTCTCCAAAGGCTTCCTTAAATTGATTAATCGCCTGATCTCCCGTGCAGTGGCAGGGTGCGACATGAGCCACACCGATGCGCTTAAATTCTTTAATAATTTTCTTCACTTCGTTACTGCTGGTGCCGCCCAGGTGGAATCCTCCCATCACCAGGTAGATTTGTTCATGAAACTGCCTTTTTGCCGCCAGGACCATTTTCTCCACGCCGGGATGGGCACAACCTATAATAACCACCAATCCCTGGGGAGTGTCAATTACTAATGCTTGTTCGGGAAATAAACCTTGAATTTCCCCCAGCGAGTATATTCTTTCCGCGATCGGGTGACCGGGAACCACCTCTATCACCTCCGCCTGTTTGCTGAACTGATTTTTTAAGTAAGGGGGAAAGGATGGCGGCAGATAGATCTTTGGATCTGCCCCTGCAGAGAGCAAAGCCGGCAGTCCGCCGATGTGATCATTATGTTCGTGAGAGAGGACCACGTTTTGTACCTCAACCGGGGTAATATTCATTTTTGACATATTTTCCAGCAGTATCGGTCCGGATATACCGGTATCAAAAAGAACATTTTGATCTTTATAAGTTACAAACGCTGAGAATCCCCAGGCAGTCTTTAATCCCTTCTTATAGGGGTAATTATCAAAAACAATGGTTATAGTGATCATTTCAACCTCAGCTTCCGTCGGCTGCGGAGTTGGTTCAGGGGTATCCTCTGGCAATAGAGTCGGCTGCGGGGTAGATGTACTTGCCAATACTGCAGCTGGATCTGAATCCTCCTGCTGCAAAGGCTCAGCAGCCTTAGATAACGGATTCAATGAACTAGAGATAGAATCTGTCTTGCATCCTGATAATCCCGACAGGATCGATAAACCAATCACCATCAGCTTTATTATAGACCGGGTAGACACCATGCGATGAGTTAACATAGATGAAAAAACCAACACCTGACCAGCGTTCATTCCTTATTATACAATCTCAGCCAAAATATTTCAGCTGGGATTACTAATTCATTCTCACACCATATCCAACCCCGCAGCCGAACTGACCTTACAGGGCTGTTAATCGATGAAACAGTTCCGATGATCTGGACCAGCTTTGAGTATAATTAGACTACTTTTATAATAACTGCCGTCGGCATTATCCATTTCCACATTTGTCTAAAGATGAAAATAACGACCACGGCCAATCGGCTTCGGGGAAGACGATCGGAATCAATCCTCCCTCAAATTAGATCCTTTTTCACCAGTGGGACACCGGTTCTCGGTGCGAATGTGATGATTCTGGGAGGTTTTTTAATTTTCCTTTATTTCAATCACCTGCCGGATCCAGGGACTTTCATAGCGGATATACCAGCGTCTGCCTCACAGACAGAGACAATCACAGTTAGTTCAACCAACACGCCGTTCCCTTCTTCTCCATTAACACCAACACCAACTGCGTCCCCAACGCCTACTCTTACCCCAACACCTACTCTTACTCCAACAGCAGCGCTTCCCGGAAAAAGCAGCATTAAGGGAATGAAGGGATATTCGCAGTCCATGCCCCTTAGTTGTGAATCCCGATCGGCTGTGGATTGGGCAGCTTATTTCGGCAAGTCTCTCAATGAGTACAAATTCTTTAATGGACTCCCCGTTCATGATAATCCAAACAAAGGATTTGTTGGCAGTGTTTATGGGAGCTGGGGACAAATTCCACCTGCTCCATACGGAGTTCATTCCAAACCAATTGCCCAGAGGTTGCGTGAGTACGGCTTAAATGCGCAAGCAGTCCGCGGCATGACCTACGAGGAATTAAAAGCAGAAATTGCAACCGGCCATCCGGTGATAGTCTGGATAGTTGGCCATGTGGGGTTGGGGACACCGATCCCTTATACTGCCTCCGGCGGTTCTGTAACTACTGTTGCCAGGTTTGAGCATACCGTGATTGTGATCGGTTATACAGAACACAAGGTCACCGTTCTTGACGGACCCAGAGTTTATACCCGCTATAAAAAAGAATTTATGAGGTCCTGGGATGTCCTTGAAAATCAAGCCGTGATCTGGATCGAATAAATCTATCCCCGATTTAATCCAGCTTTTTCGAAATCCAGCAGCCACGCTTTTAGATCTGTATTATCTTTTCCGCCATATCCTGTCAAGCTGCCGTCAGAACCGATTACCCGGTGGCAGGGAATCACCAGTGGGACCTGGTTCGATTTTTCTGCCTGGCCCACTGCCCGGGAGGCCTTTGGATTTCCGATCGCTGACGAGATCTGTCCATAGGACCTTGTTTCGCCATAAGGGATGGATAGGGTTTCTTGAAGGACATCCTTCTGAAATGCTGTATAACCTGACCAATCAATTGGCAGGGAAAACTGTTTAATCTCATAATTGAGATACGCCTGCAGCTGCTCCATGACGGGTTTAGTTTCCTGATCAGAAAATATATACTCCCCTTCCTGGTAGCTTTCATTCAGGACTAAAAAAGCCTTATTGCTCTTCTGAAACATACGCAGTCTTCTTAATCCCTTCGCTGTTACCGCAACGCCAATTAAACCGAGTTTTTCTGTCCACAGAATATTTAGATAAATTGTAGGGTTCACAGGTATTCTCCGCTGTAAATATACAGGTTTTTCATGCCCAGTATACCACCCGTTATGCCTTGATAACGTATATTAAGCGTAGGGGAAGCGTCGGGTTATCGTCAAGCAGCAAATGGATACAGATGCTACACTAATACTAGAAAAAGAATTTCTCTTCTTCTCCTCCTTAGAGAGAGTCGGGTTATGGCGCACCCGACTCTCGGTATTTAAAAGCATCATCATGGGTTGAGAACCATCCCGTATTACTGGAATTTTTAAGGTAAAAAACCCCTATTTGACACACCCCCAACCCGAAATTAAGATAATCAGGCTTATAATAGGGATAGCTTAACAGCAAAACATCTTATAAGTGAGCCTATGTCTTTTGCCCATCTCCACGTTCATACAGAATATTCCATCCTGGACGGATTCAGCAATATCAAGTCCCTGGTT
>CAZHHT010000140.1:0-7780 GCA_964532455.1 uncultured Anaerolineales bacterium | reverse complement strand
GGATCGTAATCTCCGTAGGCGTCCTCCGGTTGGATAACTACAGTCTTTTGATCCCCGACTTCCATGCCGTACAGGGCATTTTCAAGACCGGGAATAATTTGTCCAATTCCCTGGATAAACAGGATCGGTTCCCCATCCCCTGTGCTTTCCAGTATTTCATCTTCAGCGATCAATTTATAATCAAGTGTGACAACCATATTGTCTTGTACTGTTTTTTTCATTTCTTCTCCTCTCAAGATGGCTCAGCTGGCGGTTTGATATCATGAACAAGATACCAGCTCAAATCCTGGAGTTGGAAAAAGAGGTGATACGTCTGACCTTGAAAATCCATCACCAGGATGTGTTTCCCGTCATCTGAATCCCACTGTCGGCCGACATCCAGAATCCGGACAGGTTCCTTATTAATAAGAAACTCAATCGGGATCAGGGATCCATCCTGTTTGAATCTTGTGGTTATATCAATCTTTTCCATCGTTTGTTAAAAATTTGTATAAAAACTCCAGCGCGGTTTGGGCAACTTCCTGTTTATTTTCAATCCGGTTCCCCCCTGCGTTATGCTGGAGAGTCCAGATTCCACTGGGGGTGCTTAGCCCGATCCATGCATATCCTACCGGTTTATCCGGAGTACCTCCGGTTGGTCCGGCAATTCCGCTAACGGAGAGGCCGATGTCAGCTGCTAATGCGTGTCTGACACCCAGCGCCATTTCTTTCACTGTTTCTTCGCTTACTGCGCCGTGATCTTCCAGTGTATCCCAGGACACGCCCAACAGGCGCACTTTAGCTCGATATGCGTAGGCAGTGATGCTGCCCAGGTAATAGGTAGACGATCCGGAATTATTAGTGATCCGGTGACCAATTAATCCTCCGGTGCAGGATTCCGCGACGGCTAACCGCCATCCCCTTTTCCGCAGTTCATCACCTATCAATTGCTCTATGTTTTCTTTCATTAATTTGTTTCCTTCTTTTTCTCAATTACCCAAAACTGTGACAAACCCAGAACTTTCGCAGGGGTTTTTTCCAGCAGGTAGAGAATTGACCGCAGCCAGCGTCCAAGACGTGGGAAGCGATCGATGATATTGTCATACCCTCCAAAAATCACGGTTCTCTTGATGAATCGAACCGGTAGATTACGGAAAAGTTCATTCAGGTTTTTCCGGGTGTAGATCCGGACATGGGGAGCCAGCCGATTCCGGCAGGGGAGGGGGAGATAATTAACCAGGGGTTTATTTCCGAACCGGTAAGTTCCCCGCCAGTAGATTCCATGGGTTTCAAAAGGATACCAGCGGTTAGGACAGAATAAAACGATCCGGCCTCCTGGTTTCAGAGTGCGGACCATTTCATGGACAACTTGTTTGTCATCTGCCACATGTTCAATAACCTCATTGCTGAGGATCAGATCAAAAGTGCCCCCCTGGAAAGGCAAGTATTCCCCGGCAGCGCCCAGGATTTGAGTGCATTTTTCATGGGCTTGTTTTGCCCGGGGCAGGTCATATTCCGTTCCGATTACTTCTCGAAAGAGAGGGAGTAGATGTTCCAGGTAGATTCCGACCCCGCAGCCGATTTCCAGTATTTTCCCCCCGATTCTCTTTTCGGCAGCAGCTGTAATCATATCCAGTCTGCGCTGCTGGCCTGCTCTCCAGACGTACGAGGGTTCTCCCCTTTCTGCTGCCTGTGCAGAGGGCTGGTAAGCGGTCATTTCTTCCCCCAGTGGACTGCAATCATTCCAAACATAAAGCGTGTGAAGAGGACCTTCTTGAATCCAACCGCTGCCAGATGAGCAGCCAATTCTTCCGCCCGGAGGAAACTCTCAGTTGATTCATAGAGGTAAGTATAGTCTTCTTTATTCCCGGTGATCAAACTACTTAAAGTAGGAATTAAATGATACATATAAAATCGAATCAAAGGAGTCAGAATATTTTTTGGTCTTCTGGTAGTATCCAGGACAGCAATTTTTCCGCCTGGTTTCAAAACCCGATACTGCTCGGTCAGTCCTTGATAGATATCATTCAGATTTCTTGCCAGAAAGCCGGAAACAACCGCGTCAAACGAGTCGGATGGAAATGGCAACTTGGAAGCCTCTGATGCGGTCCAATCCAGACCAGACCGGGGATTTACCCTCCGACCGATTTCCATCATGGGCAGCGTCAGATCAGCGGCGATGATTTGTCTGGAAGGGTATTGTTTGGATGCTTCCAATGCCAGCATTCCTGTTCCGGTCCCAATGTCAAGCAGCCGCCCGGAATTTGGCAGGGCTGCCTGCTTTACTGCATATCGCCGCCAGGAATTATCCTGCCACCCCGACATCAAATGATTCATCAGGTCATACCGCCGGGCTACCCGGGTGAACATGGTCTGCTGCTGTCCTAAAATATCTAAATCTAAACAACTAGGCATAAACGTTAGGCTTGTTGGACAGCCAGAGCATCAGCCTCTTTGGCAACCTGGATTCCTTTTTCCTCATCCACTCTGGTCAGTAAAAATCCGCCTGCGATGAAGAAAATAACCAGCGAGACAATGCCCAGCCGGCTGTTTCCCATCATTTGGCTGACCAAACCGAAGATTAGCGGACCGAAAAACCCTGCAAGTTTTCCGCTCACACTAAAGAAACTGAAAAATTCAGCAGATTGGGCTTTGGGAACCATCCTCCCATACAGGGATCGGCTTAAGGCCTGGCTTCCGCCTTGAACCAGCGCTACAGCAAAACCAAGGATCCAGAAATGAATTGCTGAATTCATAAAGTACCCGCCGAGGGATATCAAGGTATAGACACCCAGGCTGATGTAAATGGATTTTTTTGTGCCAATTTTTTTTGCCAGCCATCCGAACGCAAATGAGAAAGGAATGCCGACAAATTGGACCATCAGTATAGCCCCGATTAAATGAATCTGACCGATTCCAATTTCTTTTCCGTAAATGGTCGCCATCTTAATAATGGTGCCAATGCCGTCATTGTAAAGCCAAAAGGCAACCAGGAATTTAAACAAATTACCAAATTTTCTTATTTCTTTAAAGGTCTCAACGAGGCGATTAAAACCAGCCGCTATAGGATTAGCATCCATCTCCCCCCGGAAAATTTGGCGAGGAGGTTCAGGTACTCTTTTCCAGAGCGGAATTGTGAAAACCAACCACCAGACCGCCACACTGGCCAGGGAGATCCTAGTCATAATTCCCTTTATATAATCAGGACTATATCCAGGAATCAGATTTGGAAAATAATCCGGGAACATAATCATTACCAGGTTTATTGCCAGTAAGATACCACCTCCGAGATATCCCATTGCGTATCCCCTGGTAGAGATCTGATCGATATCGCCTTTCCGGGCGATGTGGGGGAGCAAAGAATCATAAAAGACATTGGCGCCCGCAAAACCAATGTTCCCGATAATAAATAGGACGGAAGCAAATAACCAATCTCCGGAAGTAAGGAAAAACATAAACGCTGTAGCTGCTATTCCTATTAAGGCAAAAATTGTTAAAAAGCGTTTCTTTTCTCCCCTGAAGTCAGCAATCGCACCAAGTCCAATACTGATTATTGCCACTAATATTAGGGCGATAGAATTTGTATAAGCCCAATATGATGTGGTTTGGTTTGGTGTTAATGATGGCGCTGCGATTGTGGAATAGTAGATAGGTAAAACCACCGCCATGATGGTTGTGGCAAAAGCAGAATTTGCCCAATCGTACATGCTCCAGGCGTTGATAATCTTTTTGTATTTTTTTTCATCCATAGAATCCTCCATATGGGGAAATCATTTAATAGATACATTATACGATAGATCGATCTGGGAGTGTAAAAACAAAAATAGATTTTCAGTCTCGTAGAATTTCCAAATAACTCAAAGTATTTGAATTATATTAAGAATTTGATCCTGTCGGGAACCCGAGTTGACGTGCGAGAACCGTCATGCTATTATTAAGGTGGAATTATTCATTATTTATCTGGCTCTGCCAAACGAATTACCGGGACTTATTTTGCCATTATTTTTTGTTATCTGCCCTTCTGATTTATTTTAGGACAAGTTTTATTACATAACAGGCAGTCTAACTTAGCTTTTTGGCATCAAATTATCTCTCTTGAACGGGATTGGTTATGGCGAGCACAGATACCTGGTGTTCGCTACTTTTCTTTTTAGGAGGGGTATGATGAGTCTTGAGTTTATTTTTCGAATTATTGGCATGGTCGCGTTTGGATTATTGGGGGGGTATTTTGGTGTTGACCTGTCAAAAGTCACTACCATTACAACCGAAGAAGGGGCTGTAATCTTTGGTCTGGTTGGCGCGCTGTTTGGGCTGGTATTAACTCCCACTCTTACCACCCGGCCGCTGAGGTCACTCCGCGCTTTGTTAAGTCAGCTGGATTCCAGAACTTTAGGATCAGGATTGGCGGGACTATCTATAGGATTGGTGATTGCTGCCTTATCGGCATTTCCACTGTCCTTGTTGCCGTCTCCTCTGGGAGAGGTTTTTCCCTTTGTCGGGGTATTGCTTTTTGGTTATATCGGCGTGGCGGTTTTTATTTCTCGCAAGAATGATATCTTTTCCATCTTCGGCGGCAGGGTGTTTGCCATGTCTGACAGGGAAGGAAAAGAGGAGGATAAAGAACGGGTCATTCTGGTTGATACCAGTGTGATTATTGACGGTAGAATCGCTGATATTGCCCGTACGGGGTTCCTGGTTGGGGAACTTCTTATTCCCCGTTTTGTTCTGGATGAACTTCAGCATATTGCGGATTCGGCAGATGGACTGCGCCGGCAGCGTGGCAGAAGGGGTATGGAAATTCTGGCAAACCTCCAGGAATCCAATATCATCCCGGTCAAAATTAGTGATATTGATGTAGAAGGAACCCGGGAAGTTGACAGCAAACTTGTCATCCTGGCCAGGCAATTGAGCTGCCCTATTCTGACCAATGATTACAATCTTAATCGCGTGGCGGAAATCCAAGGTGTACCGGTTTTAAATATTAATGAACTGGCAAATTCTGTGAAAGCAGTTCTCTTGCCTGGAGAATACGTGGAAGTAAAAATAATTCAGGAAGGCAAAGAGCGAGGACAGGGAGTCGGTTATCTCTCGGATGGGACCATGGTTGTGGTTGAGGATGGTAAGAACCATATGAATGAGGATATCAACTCCATTGTCACCAAGGTGCTGCAGACCGCTGCGGGGAGAATGATCTTTGCCAGACCAGATGAGGATTAACGATTAATCAGGAATAAACCATGAGCATTAAGATCTACAATACCTTAACAAGGAAAAAAGAAACCTTGGAAACCCTTCAACCAGGGAAGATTTCCATGTATGTTTGCGGACCAACAGTCTATGATAAAGCCCATGTTGGTCATGCTATGTCTGCCCTGGTTTTTGATATTGTGCGCAGATATCTCGAGTACCGGGGTTATGAAGTTCATCATGTTACAAATTACACTGATGTAGATGACAGGATCATCCAGCGGGCAGCCGTGGAAGGTGTAGATCCAACTCAGATTGCCCAGCGATATATCGATGAATTTGATCAGCACTTGAAAGACCTGAATATTTTACCTGCATCTGAATACCCTCGGGCAACCGAGGAAATTAACCACATTATTGAAGCAGTAGCAGATCTGATTGAGAAAGGTTATGCCTATCCCTTAAATGGTGATGTTTATTACCGGGTCGAAAAATTTCCCGAATACGGAAAACTATCTGGACGAAAAATTGAAGACATGGAAGCGGGCTTCCGGATTGAGGTGGATGACCGCAAAGAACATCCCATGGATTTTGCTTTGTGGAAATCTGCCAAACCCAATGAGCCGAGTTGGCCCAGCCCCTGGGGAAATGGCCGTCCGGGCTGGCATATTGAGTGCTCGGTGATGTGCCAATCCCACCTGGGTGACCAGATTGACATTCACGGTGGAGGCAATGATTTGATTTTTCCCCATCATGAAAACGAGATTGCCCAGAGTGAAGCTCTGCATGGGAATCAATTTGCAACCTACTGGATGCACAATGGCATGATGCAGCTTTCCGGCGCAAAAATGTCAAAGTCGACAGGCAACCTGATTACCGTGGACAGCTTCCTGGAACAATATGAACCCGGTGTACTGCGGATGATGATCCTCAATTCAAGCTACCGCAGCCCGCTAACTTTTAATAAAGAGACCATTGAGCATGCGGAAAAAGCACTCAAAAGATTGCGCTCCGCGCTGCGTCCCGCCCTGCCAAAAGATGGTTGGAAAAAAGGAGATATTCAGGAGAAAAAAGATCAGGTGAATAAGCTCTTCCTTGAAGCCATGGATGATGATTTTAATTCAGCCGGTGCCTTGGGGCACTTATTTGATTTTGTGAAGGAAATCAACCTGGCCAGAGATGAAGGGGCGGATCCGGAATATCTAATGGGAGCACAGGATGTGCTGAATGAACTCACTGGTGTGTTGGGCCTTGAACTTGAACTGCCGGAAGCGCAGGTAGGGGAAGCCGGTCAATATATTGATCTGCTGGTAGAAATCAGAGAAAAACTCCGCGAAAATGAACTCTGGGAATTGTCAGACTTGATTCGCGATAAACTGGAAGAACGGGATGTCATTCTGGAGGATACCTCTCAGGGGACGACCTGGCATTGGAAATAACTTGCGGGGTTTACATGAGGATTCTTCTGCAGCTTAACGAGGGGGACAGTTAATGAAAGAGTGGATTTGGGGCAGAAACCCGGTGTATGAAGCTTTACTCGCAAAGCGAAGGCAATTTTACGAACTGCGGATTGCCAAGGGTGTCCAGGAGGAGGGGCGCTTAAAAGAGATACTCGACCTGGCTGAAAACCTATCCATTCCTGTTTCTCAAGTACCGCGCGAATCCCTGGCTTCATTAGGAGGCAATCACCAGGGGACGGCTTTACAGGCGGATGTTTATCCCTACGTTGATCTGCACCAGATCCTGAAAAAAGCAAAAGAAAGCGGTGATCCATTGTTGGTGTTATTGCTGGACACACTTAAAGATCCTCAAAATCTGGGCACGTTAATTCGCACCGCGGAAGCGGTTGGGGTACATGGCATTGTACTGCCTTATCGCAGAACAGCAACGGTCACACCTGCAGTTGTTAGCGCATCTTCTGGGGCGAGTGAACATATGTTGATCACACAAGCCAACCTGGTTCAATCCCTTTCTCAACTTAAAGAGCAAGGTGCCTGGGTTGTCGGACTCGAGGAAGGCGAGCAGTCCCAGATGCCAGGTCAGGTAGACCTGACCGGTCCCCTAGCTGTAGTTGTTGGAAGTGAGGCAGAAGGGATGCGGCATCTGGTCAGATCCTCCTGTGATTTTCTGCTCGCACTGCCAATGCGGGGAAAAATTGATTCCTTAAATGCAGCAGTTGCTGGATCTGTGGCATTGTATTTGATTTGGCAGGCGAGGGGTTTCCAGGGGCTTCGCAGTTGACTGGAAGTATTGACGATTGGCTGGAAACCTGATAAACTTTTCCTCTGCCGATGACGAACCTTGCCGTGCTTATTTCCATCTGATATAATGCCTTGGATTGGGTCGTATAGGAATTGACCCCTTGCCGACGTAGCTCAATCGGTAGAGCAGTCGCTTTGTAAGCGACAGGTCACGGGTTCGAGTCCCGTCGTCGGCTCCTGATAATTGCTCAAGGAGCAATAAAATCTGGTTCTAAAACTTGGGCGGTTACCGAAGTGGCCAAACGGGGCTGACTGTAAATCAGCTGGCATACGCCTACGGAGGTTCAAATCCTTCACCGCCCACTTTTTCTGCAAACTGCAGAGGTAATGAACCTTTGACAGCTTGTAGTTAT
>CAZHHT010000139.1:0-7781 GCA_964532455.1 uncultured Anaerolineales bacterium | reverse complement strand
CAAAGTGCTGGAAGCCAGGTATTTCGGAGAGAGAACTGGCGTTGGTTTTGCTCATATTTGGATCCTAAAATGTCTGTTATTTGTCCCTTATAATACTTGCGTATATTTGAGTTTACGTAAGTGTCACAACTAAAAGAAATCCTACGAACGAAGATCAAATTTCACCCTCTGTAGATGGAATATCGCTCAGAAAAATTGGCTGCCGCCCGATAAAAGATCAGGCGCTTTTATATTTCTAGCGAAGGAGGAGTTACTATGAAATTTCGGAGTCCAACTCCGAAATTTCATAGTAAAAACCAATAGCTATTGTCCAACACCGACACCACTCAGTAATACCTGGACTCGTTCGTAGGCATCTCGTTGGATTTGTTCCCTTTCTTCTGGGTTGGTTATTTCATCAAAATTGACCACATGAACGGGGCCAACACTTTCTGGGGAAGAAAACTTCTCAGCGATAATCCCAAGGGATTCTACTGCAAGTTTGTTCTTCTTCAGCGGTTCCATCTCCTTAATCAGCTTTTCAATTCCCCCGGGGAAATACCTGAGACAATAATAGATATCCCAGGAATCTTTCTCTTTAAGTCTTCCTCGCAGCGCAAATCCTTTCATGATAATAAAAGTGGGAATTGAAGCTACTTGAATTCTGGCATGATCTCTTCCACCTTCTGGCAATTCGCCGGCCAGATCTGCCATAATTGGATTTAGAAATGCGATATCAGCACCCCTGGCTTTTCTTGGACGCAGGCCTTGAACCTGTTGTGTGCGATGAGAGGGTCCTGTCCCGAGGTATTCACCGGCCAGTAAGTCCACTTGAACAGTAATTTGATGTTTATCGATTATTACATCTCTATAAAATATGAAGGGTTGTGTGCCTTGCTTATATCCGCGCTCTAATATCAGATCGAGGATGGTTTTGTAACTGTCTGCGGTAATAGATTGGTGGTTTAGGGCTAGATCAACATCAATGCTGCCGATGTGAGGGTTTTTACCTTGCGGAATTATCAGTTCTGGGACCCAACCTCCGACGATAACAATCGAATCTGAATATTCGCCCAACAACCTACTGAGCTCCAGCATCACCATGCGGGCAGCCTGGATCAGGTTCGCCGGATAATCTTTTACTGTGACCATATCTTCTTTATGACCTGTTCCATGATAGCTTCACCAGCTTCTTCACCACGCCCTGTGATAGACATCAGATCCAGGTAGATCTGGATTGGAGAAACGACCCCGTCATCTCCCAAAGATTGGGATCCATAGAACACACCCTCGTCATACGGGTCTAGCAATAGGATGTTAGCTCCGCTACTGACTTCCTTTAACTCCATTGATAGCGCTAATTTTTCGGGGTTTTCTACGTAAGCCATCACGCGTTGATACCTAACCGCGGGAGCTAATCTGGCACCTCCCGCAAATCCAGTTAATCCTGCACGGATATTTAAATCTTGGGCGTTTGTTGAAATGGCTGCTTCAATTTCGCTAATATCTTGCATGGAATAAAACTCCCTAACAAGATTTTTTCTGTAGGTGTAGCGTTCTGTCCAGGCACTCAGCAATACAAAGGGTTTTATTAATTGGAAGCCTACAGTGTCTACTTCTATCCATTCACGGGCCAGTAGGTTTTTCTTAACCTTGGCGATTAATCCATAACTGATATCTGCGGTTTCAGCTAGGTCAGCCACTTTCCATTTTCTCGGCCCGCTGTTCAGAAGTACGCGTAACAGGCGTTCTGATTTTGGGCTGAATAATGATTTGAGATCCTTTTCTTTCTTGAAAGGATTCGGGTTTCCTTCTTTTTTGATGAAGACATTCGAGAAGGATAGGTAACAATTACCAGCAAGATCTGCATACCCGATGTTATTATTTTTACAAATCTCTGCAGCTGCTGATGAAATATATGGCGCTACAAACATACCATAACTTTCTTCTTCCATATCGTTAAGGTAAATCAGCAATTGATTAACAGCCTGTCGGGCAAAGCGGGGCTGTCCATTGCTTTTGATTTCGATCAGGAAGTATTTTGGTTTTTTGGATTTTTGAAAAACAACTCTGAAGACTTTATAGATGTATAGGCCATAGAGACCAGTTACGTCATCTATGGACCTAATAAAGTCAATCCCTTCTAGGCAATTATAAAACGACTCTTCAGCTTGCTTTTCTATCTGATTAATTTTCACTATAATGTGCCCTTTCACCGAATGGTGAAAACTATTATTACAGTGAAAACACAATCTGTCAAGAGGTTTGCTGGGGAAGATATTAAGTGGATTTGCCTTGATTTTTTTGCCTTTAAGTGTAGTTTGGGTGCAGTTAATCCAGGAAACGGGAAAAACAAACCAAAATTAGGGATCTTTTTTGTTTTAAGGCCAGATTTCACCCCTTGAAACTATGATGATGATCACAGAAATGGGCTCGCCATTGACAGAATGTCAGATGGTTTGCCGGCGATGCCTATAAAAACAGGGATCCGGCACCGACTTTCCAGAGAGAGCGCTAGAAGGAAAAGATCCCTCATGGCCGTGCCATAGTGGGGGAATATAACGGCCACAAAGATCTCAATGAAATGGCCACTGAAGTAGGGCGGGATGCAGCAAAATCCCGCCTGTTTACATTGCTTGAGAAAGGGGGGCTTGAATATGAGAGCGGGGGAGGCAAAAAATGATAATAATGAACTCGGGTAAACTTTCTTGGCAGTCTTGACACGAAAAAGCATAATGCGTATAATGAATAAGCATTATATGTGCGCATAATATAGGAGTAGGAGGTGTTGAATGAGTGTAAAAGAGAAAACACGCCGATTGAATATATTGATTAGCGAATCCGTGCATGAGAAACTGATTGATATGGCTGAAAAGGACAACGAATCTAAGTCAGCCTTTGTGCGGCAAGCTGTAGAGCGTGAGTATGAGAGAAGAAAGCTAGACGAGCTTGAGCGTACTGCAGCCCAACTTGCCCCTCTGTACGAATCTGATGAAGAGCTCACTGCGTTTACAAGCCTGGACAGCGAGGACTTCTTATGAAAAGGGGAGAAGTGTGGCAAGTCAATCTGGATCCTACGATTGGGGCGGAAATCAATAAAATCCGCCCCTGTGTTATTGTTAACAAGGACGCTTTGGCCGTGTTACCACTAAAGATTGTGGTACCGCTGACTGCCTGGAACGCAAGATTTAAAAATGCCCCTTGGCACATAAAGGTAGAACCTACAAAAGCAAACGGTCTCCGAAAAGCATCCTCGGCAGACACCTTTCAGGTTCGCTCCGTTTCAGAGAAGAGACTCGTAGAAAAGTTAGGGGTTATTTCCCCGCCCGACATGGAAAAAGTTTCCCTGGCATTAGCCCTTTCGTTAGCAATAGATTAGGGCAAATCCACAAACCAAATTAATTCCTGAGTAACTTTGACAACCCCCGTATGGACTAGATCCTGGTGGGGGTTTTTATATTTCTAAAATGGATATAAATTGGATTGCTTGAACACGTGGCACACGCGGGTCAAGGCTTGACAATAACGAAAGTACCAAATATACTAATATACAAATATAAGAAATCTGAGTACTCAGGAGACAGCTTATGCCTACTCTATTACAAATACGCAGCAATGGACAGATCACGCTTCCAGCATCAATACGCCACCAGGCTAACTTGCAGGAGGGGGATGCCCTGGAAGTTAGCATCGATGAAGATGGCGCCCTCCGTCTGATTCCCCAGGTGCTTGTCGAACGATCCCAGGCTTACTTCTGGACGGAGCGCTGGCAGGCAGGTGAAAAGGGGACTGACGTGGACTTGGAGGCTGGACGATACAAAGATTTTGATGACATTGAATCGTTGCTCGAAGAACTAGAATCGGACAACGGATGATTTATAGACGCTCAGACCACTTTAAGAAAGCCTATCAATCCCTTCCTAAGCACATCCGAAAGAAAACAGCAAAAGCATTCGTGCTGTTCAAAGAAAACCCAACCCACCCATCTCTGGGTGTCAAAAAGATGAAAGGGCACGAGGGTATCTGGGAGGGTCGGATTGATCAAAAGTACCGGTTCACGTTCCATTATGAAGACCAATCAAAAACCGGCGAGCCGATCTGTGTCTTCCGCAATATAGATAACCACGATGAATGTTTGAAAAACCCGTAGGAATAATAAGTGACTCGGGGCAACGATATGAGGTAATGAAGGAAAGAGATTGACAATCAAAAACTAGAGAACAGACCCCCGCTTTGGTTAGATACCCAGCGGGGGTTTTTACTATTGGAAAATGAGGTAAGTAAGTTTGACAAAATAGAAACAATCAGATAAAATGAGAATCATCAGATAAAACGTAAAACATCTGAGAAAGGAACCTAAACCATGAAGCTATCCGTTGTAGGAGAGAGAGGTACAGTAACTATACCTGCCGATATACGGAAAAAGATCAAGCTACAGAAGGGAGACAAAGTTGCCTTCACGCTTTCAGACGATCTAGTGGTTATGCAACCAGTCCATACAACACTATTAGATTATTATGGCAGCGTGAAAGTTTCAGGTCCCCAGGATTTTGATGCTATAAGAAAACAGGTTTTGGCAGCCCGGGCAGAAAGAGGCGAACAAGATGAAAAGTGATGTAATATTTGCTGATACGAATCTATTCTTGCGATTCCTCACCAAAGATGTGCCCGAGCAGTCTGAGGCTGTTAGGAAGCTTCTCTTGAAGGCAACTCAGGGGGATATTACACTTATCACCACGTCCATGGTAATTGCTGAAATCATTTGGACCCTGGAGTCGTTTTACAAAGAAACCAGGGAAGAAATCCAACAGATGGTTCTGTCTTTTCTAAACACTCCTGGATTAACCGTGGATAATGGAGAATTGGTGATCCGTGCCTTACGCTGGTATGTTGATAAAAATATTGATTTTATCGATGCCTATAATGCGGCTTGGATGGAAATCCGTGAGATCACAACCATCTGCACACTTGATGTGAAACACTTTTCCAGACTGGAAGGCCTGAACGTTTTGAGCCCAGAAGCAATTAAGTAGATCTAACAGATCAGAACTCAAAAATCTCTATACTCCTGATCAAACTAAAAGAAAAAAACCTCGCACGGGAATAACCCCGGCGAGGTTTTTTGGTCTTGGGTGCTCAATGCAGAGCTAGACCAGAAAAAATATTTCTGATCAGATTCAAGAAGATCTATATCCTTAGTAGAAAAAATCCAAAAATGTCCAACTAAAAAAAGGAGGGTACTGAAAGTGAATAACTACTATCAACTGTATGACGATCTGGCAAAACTGCCTCCCCTGGAACTGTCCCAACTTCTGGCGGAGGTTTTGCCTATTGGGGAGATCAAAGCCAGGATGGATGGGACTGTTGTAGTGGTCCACGCCTACGGCCTGCGTCGATTTCAGACCTCAACTGATTTGAAGGAATTAGGCATCCCTGAGGATGATCCTCGCAACAAGGTCTTTATGACCACGATGCAAAGCCTGGTATCTGAAAAAGTCCAGAACGCACTGCGGAATCATGCCTCACGGGTGAGAAAGATCTGCAAGGATCAGGGAGCGATCGAGGTTTGGGAAGGACCACGCAAAGCCTGGTGGGTTCCTGTCGAGTGTTTCGATACATTCACCCGGTTGATAGAAAACTACATCCAGGAGTTTACAGCACTCAGGGACCGTCACCTGGTTGACGAATACGACACTTTGCGCAGGGAGGCCGAACAAAACTACACTGACTCCCTCAGGGCAGCTTATAAGGATCTGGCTGCCGGCAATGGATACAACCTGTCGCTAACAGCATACCTGGACACGGGATTGGAATACTTCGATCGACGTTTTCCAACTCTGGGAGAAATCGAATCAGACATCCGGATGGAAATGGAGATCCTTTCCAAAACACTACCACCTTCTATCCGCCACAAGGTAGAAAAGCTTCGTGAGGCAGAGGTTCAGGCCTTGACTGCTGAAGCAGCTGCACAGAGGGCCGCATCGAGAAAAGATATCGAACAAATGGAGCTGATCCAGATCAAGAGAGAGGCTGAGGAAGAACGCCTTAATCTGCTCAAAGAAAAGAGGCGGAAACAGGAGTTTATCCTGCTTTCACAAATGAGGCCGGAGATATCCCAGATGCAGGAAGCCATGGAGCGAATTACAGCCTCAACCACCATGTTGGCTGATGAAATCATCAGGGCAGCAAAGAGTGGATCCGAAATCAGTTCAGCGATCTCCAAATCCTGGAATATACGTCTTGAACGTCTCCGGAAGCTCACCCCGTCGAATCCCAGACTAGGGGAAGCGATCGAAGCTCTCCAGCAGCTCAAGGAAGACAGCACCGGAGAATCGAAGGTCAGCCGCTTCAATATCAAGCAAACACAGAGGAGGGTCAAAGAAGGACTGGAGGAACTTTCAACCAGCACAGTATTTGAAAGTTTTGCCAACGATATCTTCTCGCTCCTGCAAAACGGTGACCGCGAGGGGGTTTTATCCCAAATTCACCAGGCTCGATCTCAACACCGGGAGCAGCTTGATGAGCTGGAAAACCTGTACAAGTATGTGGTCCAGATCATGGCCAGAAAGGAAGTCCTCGTATGATCAAACTTCCTTCTCAAACCTATTTTTTGACAGAAGACTCCCCGGCCACTCCGCTCCTGGAAGCGCTGGGGGTTGTCTTTGATGTTGATGATGAAGGTCAACGAGCAGTCCAGCTGGATCCCATCCTGATGGTGGCACTCCTGGCATTGCAGGGAAAATATATGCCAACGGTCAGCAGCCTGATCGAACTCTGGAAGAAACTAGAAGAAAATCCACAAGAAGAAAAATCAACCGAAAAAGGAGAATGATATGGAAGTAATTCAAATACACAGCACCAAAAAAGAGAGCAACCCTGGTCCAAAAATCCCAAGACCCCACAGGATCCTGGAGATAGGAAAAGTGATTGATTTTTTGAACCTTTTCTCCATTATTTGGCTCTTGGAAGGGAAAATCTAGAAAACCATCAGAGCTTTTATAGCTGCTGGCTGGTTGTTCCTGGAAAAAAGACGATATGACAAGCGGGCAGTCCTGCTTACAAATCCAATGGATATGTCCGTGTTTGAGAACGAACTTGAATATACCCGGTTTGCTAGAACAATATTTGCAGATCTTTCCAAATTTCAATTTCGTCCCTCAATCCAAAACACAGTGGACGAGATGGCGAAAGATGCCAACATATTGTTTTCTTTCTACACTTTGAATAATAGGAGGAATGATGTGGCTGGAACAACTAGGAACTAAGATCAACGACCTGTCTTATGAGGGAACTCATCCTCATGGGCAGTTGACCAACCTTTTCAAAGGGGCAAAGGGAAAAGAATTTATTCCTCCTGAAGGCTACCGTGGTGCAATTCCAGTAGATGGTCAGCCCTGGGAACCTGTGGATAACTTAAAAACCACTACAGTTGAACTTCTGGGTGTCGATGGTTCTCAGATCTATCCGGATCCTGCGGAACCTCTGCCCTGGGCCTATGCCCACGCGATGGCTACCACGTCCCCAGTCCGGTATCTATCCAGGTTTATGTCACCAGGGGAACTTCTCCACGCCAGGGCTGCCAGTGGGAGAAAACTTATCGATACGATCAGGTTCTCCTTGGAATTGGAGTTGGCTTCTGAGTGTGCCCGGGAGCAGGGAGGTGGAGCAGTGGTATTGTTGGATGGGCCCATCCTTCCCCCGGGACGAACATCCCATGAGTGGGAAGGATTGGGAAAGGAACTCCTAAACCGGGCCCTTTCTGAACTTGATGATTGTGTGGGGCAGGGCGGGATCATTGCCGG